>NZ_JBQSYY010000025.1:0-33878 GCF_052379785.1 Halomonas sp. 72
CGTTGAAAAGCTGACCATAAACTGCGCGTGTGCCTGTGCATTAATGGATTGCTTACTTTTATCGGCAATGAGCGTTATAGCTGAAGCCATGAGGGGAGAAGATGATTCCAGGTTTGATCTAAGTCAAATTTAATTAAAAATCAGACTTGTCTATCTTGACGGTAAGTCTTTATGACTTTTTTAAGTCTATAGTTGATGTATTTAAAGTGCTTTTTATTTTTTCTTATAAGTTGTTTTTTTAATGGTGGCGGCGCTGTTAGATAGCAAGATGCCGCAAAGGCGATGATGGAAGGTGTGTGATCTAGATGGCGTACTGGAGGTGTTAAAGTCGTATGTTTAATGTCTGCTCACTGGGTTGTCTGAGAGGATCGAGAGCAAAGAAGATCAACATTATATGTTAGATAGTTCGCCCAGAGAGCTTTTTCATATCAAAAGTGACCAGGCTCACGAGGTATCACTAAATGCTGATCTTTAAAGGCGGTTTGATGTGACAAACCGCCCGAATAGATAAAGTAATATAGTTAATTGTTTGCCTGCCGTGACAGGATTTCAACAAAACGCTGGCGTGCCGGTGCAGGCAGGTTGTCGGGCAGATCCTCTTCCGTTGCGGTGGTATCGCCGACCTGAATCAGCATCACCATGCCCATGGTGTAATGCGGTGAGCACTTGATGCCCCAAATGCCCTCGGCATCCAGCGTTACCTCAATCTCTTCGTTAATATTGCCTACAAATGCCTCGCCGCCTTCGGGGATCATGCCGTCAATGGTGGCCGCATTATGCCCCGGGGCGGTGGCTAGAAATTTCACCGTATCGCCAGGTTGAACAACAAGATAGTCCGGTGCGAAAGGCATTGACCCGGTAGCGTTGCGGTTCAGCATCTCAACAGTATGTGTGTCGGCCAGAGCCACCAACGGTAGCAGGCCAAGCAGAACAACAAGTCGTCGCATCATTTTCATAGTGAGTAAGCCCGTGCATTAATGAGTAAGAAGCGCGCCCTTGGGGCACGCTCAATGTGGCGGCGCAATGCCTCACGGTGATAGGTCAAATTCCGCTAACTGGTTGGCGAGTGCTTCCAGCGCAAAAATAGCTCGAACCGAGGGGTCCATCGCATGGGCATCAATCTCAATAATGCGGCCTTGTTGCACGGCTTCGGTCATGCTGGTGACAGGGTCTGACGCAAGATACGCCCGCTTGGCGGCAATGTCGTCGGCTGGGAACCGACGGCGATCCATTCTGGCGGCAGCAATAAACGTGGGGTCACTTCTAACAATGGTTTCCCAACCGACGGTGGGCCACTCCTCTTCTGACGTCACGACGTTAGCGATGCCCAGCTTCGACATCATCCAACCGGGCACGCTGTTAACACCTGCCACATAAGGGTCGATTCCCAAGTCGGCGGAGGAGTACCAAAACACGCCAGTAGTATCGTCCGGTAAATCAAGGGCCGCTGCCTTTTCGATAGCGGCAGCCTCACGCGTCTTCAGTTCGGTTATCAGCTCGTCACCGCGCTCGGCAACATCAAACATCTGCGCAAGTGTCGCGATGCTGTTGTAAAGCAGTTCGGTATCAAACAGCGTTGTGCGGGCGCCGTCCATGCTCTGGTGGTTGCTTTTGCCAATACACTCCGTGGGCATGGTCCAGCTGGGAATGCCCACATCGGCAAACATCTCAGGCGTACCGACCACGCCTGCCGGCCCAATCATCCACTCATAGGCAGATATCACCAGGTCAGGCTTGGTAGCCACCACACTTTCGTAGCTTGGTGCATCATCCGCCAACCGTTCTATATTGGCGTCAATGTCAGCAAACTCCTCTAGTACCGGGTTAATCCAGAGTGCGGTGCCGACAACCGTATCTTCAAGGCCCAGCATGTAAAGGAGCTCGGTGGGCGCTTGGCCGATACTCACTACCCGCTCAGGGGGCGATTCTAGTGTGATCTCGTGCCCGCAGCTTTCAAGCGTCAAGGGGTAGTCGGTGGCGGCATAGGCGGTTTGCCCCAGCCAAAGACTGGCGACAGCCGCCGTGGTTAATCTCAACATCATGTACACTCCCGTGCATGATGAGCAGGCCGCTGGCGTGTAGCTGGCTAAGTAGCCAGCCGAGCCGACCCGCTCGATGAAGGTTAGGGTGTCGGCAGGTCTCCTGACTGACGGGTCGTCGCTAGCTCACCTTCCCAGACATAGCGTCCAGTGGCATTGTCGAGCATCGCTCGCCGCCTACAGTTGCGGGGGCAGTTCCGTTTCGCGGCCAGGCCACGGCGGATTCTCTATTAGGTTCTCGAAAGAACACCGACGTGGTTATTCTAGGGGGTAACGATGAGGCTTAACATGGTTAAAATTAGCCTGGGATCACCTCTTTCTGGTTGCGATAAGCGTGTGGCGTACCTAACTTGAGGGGAAACTTCCAGGAGCAAGGATGCCATGGCTAGCTACCCCGCCTCGTCAGTATTTGATACCCAACGCTCGCTGTGGGCAGCCATTCTGATGGGAATTGGTGTCATGGCCGCTGTCGATGAAATCGTCTTCCACCAACTGCTTCAATGGCACCATTTTTTCGATTTCTCCACGCCTGCGTTTGGGATCTTCTCGGACGGTTTACTGCATGCCTTTGAGCTCCTCGCCATCGTAGTTGGGGTGTTTATGCTGCTTGATCTTTCCCAGCGCAAACGGTTGTCGATCCGTTGTGCTCAAGCGGGCTTCTTTCTGGGGATGGGCGGGTTTCAGCTTTTCGACGGCGTTATTAACCACAAGATTTTACGCCTGCACCAGATTCGCTATGGGGTTGATCCGCTGATGTATGACGTGGTGTGGAATGGCACGGCGGTAGGGTTATTGTTGGTAGGCGTCTGGTTGCTTTTTCGCGCCAAGCGCTTGGCGCGTCATTAAGCATGCAGGTTCACGATCACGCCGCTCACGGGTCGATGCTTGATTGGCTGCCCGTGGCACTGATCGTTCTACTTATGCTGGCGTATCTTCTGGCCGCTTATGCCCAGCGGCAACAAACAGTCGGATGGAGCGTTTGGCGAAGTATCTTTTTTACCCTGGGTAGCCTGCTGATTGCTATCGCCGTGGCGCCACCTTTAATGGCTTGGGCGCACCATGATCTAGTGGGCCACATGGTTTTGCATCTATTAATTGGTATGTTTGCACCGCTCGCTTGGGTACTGGCGGCCCCTGTTACGTTACTGCTACGCGCCTTGCCTCAGGCGGGCGGAAGACGAGTCGTCGCTTTGCTACACAGCCGGTTTGTGCGCTTTGTTTCACACCCGGTTAGCGCACTTGTGCTCAATATCGGCGGTATGTACGTGCTCTATTTAACGCCGCTTTATGCGCTATCTCTCCATCACCCGATAGTGCATGTTGTCATACACCTGCACTTTCTTTTGGCCGGGTACCTGTTCTGCTGGACGATTCTGGCCGAGCCTGATGTGTCGCCCCATCGGCTGAGCCTGCTTTTTCGGATGGGCGTACTGTTTGCGTCTATTGCCACTCATAGCCTGTTGGGCAAGCTGATGTACGGCTACGGTTGGCCTCGTGGTACTGGCCATTCGCTTGAGGAAGTACAGGCCGCCGCCCAATGGATGTATTACGGCGGCGACCTGGCGGAAGTGCTGCTGGCCGTGGTGTTGTTAACGCTTTGGTTGCGCACGCCCGTTGAGCGGCGTGAGGGTTTATTGTCAGGCGCTAGGATTGGTTAATACTATGGTTTTAAAGGCTTAGACTTAGGGGGTGCAGTACTCCTCACCAAGTGCTTCTCTTCCCGCATCTAATAGCATTGTACTAATCATTTCAGCATCTTGAGATCCGAACACGCGCCCACCTGTTTGTTCGGCGATGCAGTTTGATAATCCGCTGTTCGAAATATCCACAACGTTAATTTTGAGCCTGGGCTGTTGGCGGGCAATTTCTTGAGCAATAGCGCATTGGTCCTGACCACAGCCATCATCGCCATCAACAAACGCTAAAATAACCGCATCACGCTCTTTGCCATCAACGATATTGGCGGCCTGTAATAAGCTTGCTCCTAGTGGTGTACCGTCATTAGCCAGCAATCGATTAACACCCTTTATGAGCTGTGGGCGTTGCTCTGCAGAGAACATGCCTTGCATAACCGTAGCGTCACACCCTTGATAGGTGATCAGTCCAATATCGACACTGGGGTCAATCGCCTGCACTAAGTCGGTGAAGGCTCCTTGAGCGACAGTGAGACGTGAGGGACTGGCAATTATTTGCTGCATACGTGGATCATTGATCTGAAACTCACGCAGGGCATCGGGCATGTTGAAAAACCACAATTCATCTTCCCTGGACGTTTGAATATTCAGGTTCATGGAACCGGAAGTATCAAAGATAGCTACGAATTCTGGTGGGGGGGTGTTGTCGCTATAGCAGACAAGAGGGATTGTTTCGTCTTCGCTTGGTTGCCAAGGAAGAGAAAACGGTCCCCATCGATTAAAGGCAAGCCACAAGCCAAGCAGTATTAGCCCAACCATAAGCGGTAAGAGTAATAACGGTAATAGCAAGTGATAGCGCCGCCTTGGAGGATCTGCTGGTCGTGCCATTACAGGTTGATTGATTGGCGTTGAGGACGTAACAGGACCTGCCATCGACTGCACGGGTACCCAGTGAACTAAAAGCGGTTCGCCATTTACTGAGTACAGATTTTCGGTGCTGGGCCCCGAGGGCAACTGCCTTAACTCACTCGCAGCTGCGTTGTCTCGTTTTTCCAGTTCAGTGATCAGGTTGCTTAAAGCCAATAAGCGTTGATCAAGACGCTCTTTCAGCTTCTGCTGGTCACTGAGTGGAAGCTCTTTAAAGTGATGGGATTGTCCCGGTAACTCCGTCCACCACTCCAGACTATCGGAATTTCCCGGGCGAGGCGTGGCAAATAAGTTGCCTATGCTAGGAGGGCTGTAGCGATGGACGAGCCTCTGCAACCGCTGTGGTTGCAGAGGGTCTGCCAAAGCAAGCCCTTCCTCACGCAGAATACGCTGCATGGAGGCCCTCCAGCGAGGAGGCCGCTATCTTTTGAATCATCACGGTGCATAGCCCAGGCTTTGTTGAAGTCTGTCTACTTGCTCTTGCAAAGCTTTAAGCCGTGCTTGTCGTTCAGCGAAACTCTCCTCTTCTGCACCAGACGTTGCTAAGTCCGCGTTATTCTGCTGCGCTAACGCGTTCAGTTGATGCTGTAGCCCTAACTGATCTTGAGAGCGGCTCTGTAAGCGCACCATTAAGTGTTCAATCGTACGCTCAAGTTCATATTGTTGCTGATTAGTCACGCGTAGCTCATCTCGTGTAGCACGTTGCTGCTCTGCAATTTGCCGCTGGATATCACGAAACAGTGCATTTTCTTCTTTATCAAGCTGCACTTGCTGCTCGCCAGCATCGATACGTGACCGATAGCCGCCGCCAGCATCACAAGATAGCTTGGTGAGAAGACTGGCTTCTTGGCTGGGGTCACAAGCTTGCGGAGAAGTGGCACAGCCATTAAGTAGTATCAGGCCGCAAGCGACAGCCATAAGTTGAAACTTCATCATAGTGTCTTCTTACCCCAGAGTGATCGCAGAACGCATGCTGTAGAGATCATCGACTTCTTGTTGCAGCGCTAGTACCTGCTGATTCATTACGGCAATGTCTTGCTCAACCTGCTGAATTTCAGAAGAGCTTGCTTCTTGACGCTCTAACTGGGCCACTTCTTCATATTCGGTCACTGTTTTTTGCATGTTTCGAATATCGCGTCGTAGGATCTCGATATTACTGTCGATACCGGCTAAATCGTTTTGAGCCATTTCCTGGTTTATACGTTGCTCAGCCATTTCCTGCTCTAATCGTTCGATACGTTGGCGGTCTTCGGCCATAACTTGACGGGCCGTTTCTGTGCGGGCGATAACTTTCTGAGTATCTTGCTGAATATCTTTGCTCATCATCTGTAAGCGCTCTGCTGATGAAGCATATTCATTACGCCGCTGGTCTAAATAGTAGTTAGCACCCATGGCGACGCCACAGGCACTGATGCCTGCAATAATGGCACACTGAGCTTGGTTGCTAGAGCCACTGAGCATACATCCTATAACGCCAACAGCTGCACCTGCTGCGCAGGCTTGAAAACCAGATTTATTGAAAAACTGAGCATCGTTGCCTTGCGTTAAGCGTGGATCTGCTGATTGGTTGTCAGAACTGTTGAATAAGCTACTACCGGTGCTGGCGCAACCAGATAGAGCAAGTGTGCTTGCTATTGCTGAGCCAACGAGCAGCTTCTTAAAATAAGTGGTGTAGAGCGACATGTGTTGTTCCCTTGCGTTGTTTAATAGTGGTTATTATTTTGCCATGGCTTTACAGTTCTCAAGCCAAGCCCCGGCGGTAATGCTCTGATTGTTTAAAAACTGTTGCTGATGCCCCCAGTAAGTTTGAAGATAGGGTTCAAGCTCGCTTAACTGAGCGTTAAGGGAGAGAATTTCGCTAAATACTTGCACTTGTTCTGCTAGAGAATCGGAACTATATAGAGTGGCGGATTCCACCAAACTGCTTGCGTAATAACGGCTAAGACCTTGAAGGCGCTGTTCTTGATCCTCCAGGCGGGTTTGCCGCATTCCGCAACTGGCATCAGGGTTGTCGTTTTCACAGTTAACCCGATAGTTATCCGCCAGAAAATCATAAAAAACGCCATCGTCTTCTAACTTGGTGCATAGAAAAGCACCCAAGTTGAGGCTGGCACGAATTGCCTGGTTGCGTGCTTCTTCACGACGTTGGTTGCTGGCACGCAACTGGCGCTCTAGTGACTGAAGTTCTTCTTGTAAAGCATCATCTTGTACGCCAGAGGCCAGGGCGGCCAACTGGACTGCCGTATCCGGCGTGCCATCTTCTTCCTCTCCCAGTCCAAGCGCTGCCCACTGCTCTTCGATCTCTGCGATACGCTCTCGGGAGGTAAGTGTCGGTGCTACGACAGCCAGGCGCATGCCGGTAGCACGGCCGCGGGATTGGCCTTCACCATCATAGTACGGCTCTTCACTACGTAAGGCCGTGCGAATGTCTTCACGAGGGCTTAAATAATTGCCACCGCGCACGATAACGCCACCTGCTTGGCCATGCTGGCGGTCAAGCTTGTTAAGTCGGAAGGGTTCAAACATCATTTCACTGGCGTTACCCAGTATGTCATGTAGGCCTAATGGATTAGGGGCCAATAGGCCTGTTAGCTGGAGTCGTCCATTGGAAGACTGAGCGCCTGAAAACCATTCGTAAGCATTAATTCCTTCTGGCATGAGATAACGAGAATCACGATACTCCGCCGTACTTACTTCAAGACCGCCACGTGCAGCGAACTCCCATTCAGTTTCTGTGGGTAAACGCACGAAACCTAACGCACTGTCTTCCTGAGGAAGTGCATCCACCGCATTGTCACGCAGCCACAGGTTGTAAGTATCGCCAACCTGCATGGCATCAAACCAACTAATGCCTACTTTGGGAAGACGCTTACGATTAGAGAGGCCTGGGCATGTGTTTTCCATTAGGGCTTCGTACTGTAGTTCGGTTAGCTCGTACTTGGCCATTAGGTAGTACCGGGAGGTAGCTCCTTGGTCGTCTATAAAGCTACCCGAAATATGTGCTGGACGGCTTTGCTCCACGTAACCCCATCCTGTGCCGTCTTGCCCTACTTGAACGGGAAAGTCATCGAGTGGTTTGCTGACGGGCACATGTACCTGGCGAAACGTCATTGCACCACCGCACGGCATTGGAAGCACCACATCCCCACTCGAAGGGGCTGGGTTGTAGAGTCTTTCAGGCCATTGCTCCGCTTGGGCAATACTGGAAACGCTAAGTCCGGACAATAATAAGATAAGGCAACGTTCAAGCTTCACGTAGACTCTCCGCTGGTTGAATTCCGTAGGCACGTATCACGCCGACCATGACGACCAATAGCCCTACCGAAAAAGCGAGTATTAAAGCGATCACGGCATGGAGGGGGGTAATATGGCTCACAACGCCTGAGGCTAAATGGCTCGTGGCGAGGGCACGGTTAAAAACGACGGAACCCAGCGCAAATAGGCCCAGCCCTGCCACAAAAGCGATTAGCGTTAACACGCTCACTTGAGCGGCTATATAGGTGGCGATAGCCGGGCGTTGAAAACCAAGCAAGCGTAAAACAGCATACTCACGGCGTTTTCGATCAATGTTGGCTAAAAAAGCACCACTCATGGAGGCCATGCATCCAATAATCGCTGTTACGGCAATAACACCGAAAACGAGTTCTAGAACTCTATTGATGGTGCGTACATTTTCAATATCAGCAAGCTGGCTTGCAGTATCAATACGCTGGTTCTCCAACCACTCCACTAATCCCTGTACTGAATCGCCATCCTTGGCGTAAACACGCGCCCGGGCGTATCTCAATGGGTAATCATCTCGCGCTAAGCCATTATTTATGCCTAAAAGGGGACTTGCTTGACCGTCTCGAAAGTGTTCCAACTCAATAAGCAGTGAAAGATCCACAAAAGCAGCCGGACGCGAAAAGCGGGCAGGCTCTAGTACACCCGCAATTTCTACGTTCAGGTGACCACGCTCAAGCTGTTCATCAAGCCTTCTGTTAACCGCTAAAGTAAGAGATTCGCCCTCGATGACGTCAAGGCGCCTGGCCGCTGACTCACTTAAGATGATGCGTGCCCCTTCAGGGTAGCGATCCAGGGTGTTTAGCAACGGGTCGCCAGGTGCCGAAGGAATCAATTCGATGCCCTCCAGGAAGTGCTGACGATCCTTCAGCAAATTGGCTTGAGTATTCAGTGAGCGTGTTTGCCCAATAGCGAACCCTACCTCGGGATGTTCGCGCAGTTTCGTCATCCAGTGATCGTCATAACTACCGCTTGTCAGCATGCGCACTTCGAGGTTTCGTGGGTCATCAAGTAGCTCGCTTTGAAGCTGGCTAACAACGCCATGTTTGAGTCCGAAAAGCAGCAACAGCGGCGCAATCACTGCTACTAAAGCGGCCGCGATACATAACGATACTTGGCGATCATGCCAAAGATCCTGCAACGCTAAACGAGTAATGAGAAAAAATCGGTTACTGCGCGAAGGCAAAACAACACCCCTCTGGCGTTAAGGAGGCTGCCAGTCTTGGCAGTTTGAACTGATCAACCAGCGTGTAGTCATGGGAGACCACGAGTGCAGCCATATCGAGCTCTTTCACAAGCGATACCATAAGGTCAAAAAGCTGAGCCCCTGCGTATGGATCAAGAGCTGCCGTGGGTTCATCGGCCAGTAATACCTGCGGCTCATGTGCCATCGCTCGCACGAAAGCAGTGCGCTGGCGCTCTCCAATGGAAAGCGCACTAGGGCGTTTATCCAACAGAGCGTCCAGGCGCAGCTTGGCACAGGCATGCTGAATGCGTTCACTACTAGCGGGTAGGCCCAATAAGCGCCGGGGGAGCGTAATATTGTCGCGTACGCTCAAGTACGGCAGCAGCCCACCGTTCTGTAGTAAGAAGCCAATGTCTTTCGAGCGAATGCTGGCCAGGGTGTTTTCGTTCCTGTTATGCAGCAAGGCGGCCACGTCGGTCTTTGCCTTCCCAAGCGAATAGCTTTGCAGCGTGCTGGGAGCGAGCAAAAGCCCTATTGCTTCTAGCAGGGTGCTTTTACCACAGCCGCTAGGGCCGACAATTGCCGCTACTTGTCCCGAGATGAGAGCAAGTTCTGGCAAATAGACTTCGTGACGCTCATCGCCCTCACCACGTGCCACACGTAATTCCTTTAGATTCAGCACAGGCTTAAGGCATCATTTCTAGTGGAATCGGATAGACATCATCTCTAGGGTCGGCGCCTTCAGCGAGAGATACCCACCTATCAACGTCTTCGTTATAGCGCTGGTAATGACGTAGTTTAGTGGCGAGGCGTCTGATAAAGCGTTCTTGCTGCAAACCATCCCAACTCAGCCAGGTTTCTTCATCAAGATTAAGCACTTCGCTTTGATAGGGGAGGTCGTCAAGGTACTCGCCCATAAGTCCTAATTCGCTTAAGTGCTGCCCTTCGCTTTGCTGTACTTGATTAGGATCCGCACCCATTGCTGCAGCCACAGAGCGGAGCCGATCAAACATGTCGGTCGGCGAAATAAGCCCAGCATTTGCTGCGTTAAGAATTTCACTGACCACGTCACTCAAATCGCTAAGCTGCCCTTTGGTAAGCAGTACACGCACGTCGATGGTTGGCACATGTTGAGCAATGAGATCTCGGTCGCTAATCCATGCTTCAAATACGGGTGGAGCTTGGCTTCCCGTTACTTGGCCAAGGTAAGCAAGGCGCATTGCATGGCCAATGACCTGCATATCATCCATCAAACGTTGCTCACTTGGGTCTTCAGTGGGCTCGGCGTTTAAAGCGCTACCGATGGCCTCATCGCCTAAATATGCCGCTTGAACCTGGTCCGTAATCGCGGAGGCTAAAGCATCAACACGCTGTCCAAAAAGTATTACATCGCCTGTATTAACAGGGTAATAGAGTGAGGTGCCCGTGCCTGCGAACGTAGAGAGGTTGCTGTATTGTGCTTCAGCTTTAGCATGGTCCCCGTTGCTCTCGCCGCCAGGGGTTTTTAAATGCAAGGTATAGACTGCAATACCTTGACGGGCGGCTTCCAGACGAACCTGGTCTGCACTAAACCCTGTCGACGAGCGCTCGCTATCACTGTCAATTGCACTGGCGTCAGTGATTAAAACAATGTAGCGCGCGCCAAAATTACTCCACTCAATCTCTTCGACTGCCTGCATGATGCCCGCATAAGCATCTTCCTCCCAGCCAACGGTAGAAACCTGGGCTTCGCTGAGGCTTGCCACCCGGGCCATAAAATCGTTGCCGCTTTCAATATCAGCAGGATTAGCGAACATACGGGTGACATACTCAATGCCGGGTGCTGCGTCTACGCTGTCGCGATAGGAAACCAGGCCAAATTTTACCTGGTCTGTGAGCTGTTGGTCCTCAATCCTCTGGTATATACGCTCAACGGCTTCACGGGTACGCTCAATGTAGGGTCCCATGGAAGAGGTGGAGTCAATGACAAATACAACACCGGCATTAAACTCACGTAACTGCGCTGAAGGATCCTTCTGGGTATCATCCTGCTGGCCTTCTTCAGCCGCCTCACTGACAGAAGCAACACGCAGCAAGCGTGTCATAAAGCCAGCCTCAGTCATGATCTCTTCGCCTTCAAGAATAGGCAGTAAATAAAACTGTTCTTGAAGATCGACAAAGTACTCAGGCTCTTGGGCGACGATCCCCGAAGCCTCACCATCACGGCGTAGCTGAGCACGTAAGGGAGCTACTTTTCCGGAAGGCTCAAAGTCGTCAAAAATTTGCATCAGTCCGTCACGTTCTTTAAAGAACATCAGACGTTCACGATTAGCAGGATTGGTAAATGACAGTGTGAGCTGCATTTTCCAATCGACCGTACAGGATTCAGGCAGCCAGCCAATGGCGCTGCCATAACTATCGGGGCCCACCTTTAGCCAGTTTTCGCCACTCTTCTCGCTCAACTGATACACATAAAAACGGCTAAAGGCAGGTTGGAGCTCGCCCCCTGCACCGCCTGCATCTTGCACGAGGTGACAGCCTGGCGTTGTCAAAACGCGTTGGTAAAGTGTTTCCTTTCCTTCTTGTAATAAAGGTCGGTCGTCAGCGAGCGCTTGAGTAGCTGCCAACATGCCTACCGTCAGGCTCAGCAGTATCCTGTGCAGTGTCATGGCTGAAGTTCCTCAAGTCGCTGATTAGCTTCTGGATTTGTGGCGTCAATGCCTTGGGCGGTCTCGTACCAGAAGATAGCGGTTTCAGCATCCGCTTCTGGGAAGCAGGTACTGGATGCATGCTGTTCAGGATCAAATTGGCGGGCATAGCCAAGCGCGGCGTCAATATCGCCATTAAGCGCCTCATGGGCGTAAAGACGACGTGCTATGCCGCAACGCTCATTCGCTAGCGCGTCGTCAATCACGCTCAGCATGACGTCAGAATCAATCCCAGCAGAGGTGCAGCTCTGAATAAACTCAAGTTCGCCCTGTTCGGTCATACGCTGAAGAGAGCAGGGAGCGGCAATCCCTTCTGCCGGGCCCTCTTCACCGACCGGAGCTATTTCAGCTTCAGGTTCAGATTCAGGTTCAGGTTCAGGTTCTGGGGCAGCAGGCTCTTCTTCCAACGGCTGTTCAGGCTGACTTTCCTCCTGCTCTGCTTCGCTGGCAGCGTCTGAAGGCGCATTGCGCATCGCTAGGCCGAACCAGGCGGCGGCTGCAAGAAGTGCCAAAAGCACAATAGCCAGTACTATCCAAAGCCATCGCTTATTGCCCTTTTTTGCTGTCTGGGGCGCTTCTGGCGCTGGCGTTGTAACCTCGGCGGGTGATGGCTCAACCGGTATGGGGTCAGGCTCTGGTTCGGGTTCTGGCGCCGCCGGTGAATGTAGGGCCGCTCCTGCGGCTAATGAGGGCGTACTGCCACTGGCGCCGGATGGCATCAGGTCACGGGCTAGCTTTAAACGTGCGCGCCCCAACTCCGTGCCATCAGCAGCGTAAAACCGAACCATATTGGTGGCATGCGGATTTTCGATTAGTGGGTCAACGATCTGCTCATCGACCACAGCCGTCGAGTGGCCGTCCGCATTGGTTTGCAGCGTTGGCAGCGTGAATTTAAAAGAGTGGCTTCCCCACTTTCCATCGGCTTGTAAAAAGTGTTCATCCTGGTTGCGCTGAATGTCTACCGACAGACCTTCGCTCGGAGGAGTGCCACCGATCATTACTAGCTGGGCATAACCGGGTTTAAGATCAGACAGGGGGCGAAGCTCAACTTTACGCATACGCCTTCTCCTTGGTAGTGAATAACGCAAGTACCTCACCGAGGCGCTCATTCTGCTCAATGGTGATTTCGCGACCGCCGCTATGCCCGGCATTTTCTTGAGTCATGAGATAAAGTCCGGATAGCCAGTTGCCAAAATACACCTGCGCTTGATTGACGGGCTGGTCAGGTAGTTGCGGTAATTCGCCGTTGGGTAGGTGGTCACGCTGATAGCCAAATAGGGGACCTTTTCTACCCACAAGGCTTGCAGGCCGCTGATCCACAGGAAGGTAGTGAAAACCGAGCCAGGCAATGAAATCACGCAGCACGAGCTGGGCCGTCAATACTTGCCGTGACACGAGCCGATCCCGGCGGGCGCCGCTTTGAATGCGTTGCAGCAGGGCTTCTTGCAGTTTCTCTTGTACCTTTGACCGGCTGGCACCTGTAATCAGTTCATCGGCCAATAGCTTCATCAAATCACGATCCAGCCCCAGCATGCGTAACAGCCCTTGGCGCTGGGGAAACTCACGCAAGTGACCTACCCAGGCGTGATAGACGGCCTTGGCAAAGCGGTGATCAGCACTTTGCAGCACGGGCGCTCTTGGTGCCTGGGCGGGTATATCGGTTGGTTCGCCAGGACTGTCGCCAAAAGGAAGCGCTCCAAAGTCAGCTTCCAGGCCAGCACTACTGCTGCCATATAGCCCACCATTGTCGACGCTAGCGTCGTCGTCATCTTCTGTGGATGATGACAGGCTGTCTTCGCTGTCACTGAGGTAGAGGTCGCGAACGGTTTCGTCGGGCAGTTCCAGGTGATATTGCAGCTCTCCCATTGATTGCCAGCGCACCTGAAGCTCTTTCCAGAAACGGCCTGCAATGGCGCGCTTCTGCTCTACTTCACCATCGGCGTCATTGAAGTGCCAAGTAGCAAGACGATCCGTGACCAGCGTACGATATGTTTCCTTGAGCTGGCTTTCGATCCGGCCTAATTTGTACTCCAAGCCTGCAATGCGGCCCAGGTAGTCGCCAACGTGGGCCATGCCACCATCATCTAGCGTCAGCATTGCTTGCCAGGCATCGGCGGGTTGCTGAACGTGCTGCTGTACCGTCGGGCTTTCAATGAAGGTATTTTGCATGCTTGCCAAGGCTGCTTGTGTTGCTTCGTTTATGGCAACTTCCCGGCCTTCTTCACTTACCAGGAACGGCACAGGCAAACGCGGTTTGCGCACCAAGAAAGTATTATTAAACGCTTGGCCGGGTGACCACTCCTGCATCCACTCAAAGCTTCCGAAACGCTCCAGCATGGTCATTTTGATCAGACCTTCCCAGCCTTCACGCAACTGGCTTTCGGTTTGTTGCAACGCGCCGGAAATACGCTTATCGAACATGGTGAGCGCCCAGATCAGCCCAGGATCGCGCTGGCCGCGTTCGGCGGCTGTTTCGCCTTGGGTTTTTTCGATCCAGCGGGTTAAGACCGGGCCAACGCTTGTCACATCGCTCTGCTTGTCTGAACTTGTACAGACCACCAAGCCGTTCATTTCCTGGCTGTCCGTGTAGCGCTCGAACAGGTAGGCCACCTTGCCACGCAGCAAGAGTTGAGAAAGGCCTTCCTGGCTTCCTGATTCACCAATATTACGTAGGCTTAAACGGCCGCGATAACCGGGGAAGTCCAGCAGGTCCACCTGCTCTACCCGCGGGTCACGGGTAGGCTCGATCAGAGGAAAGGTCAGTTCCGCCGTGAGTGCTGCGAGTTGGGCAACCGATAAACTAACCGGCGCGGCCAGGGTATCGCCAATTGAGGGGCAAACCTCAAGCGTATAATCCTTTGCGGTACCCAGGCGCTCCAGTATGTCGACGTTCATGATGCTGTCGCGCTGACTAAAGCCGTCTCCATCGCTCACTACCAGGCAGCGAAGCGGGGCATAAACGCGAGCGGCGTGGCCCAAGGCATCCAGGGTCTGGGCGAGTTGGCGATAAAGGTGGGTAAGTTCGGGTTGTTCGCCCCATAAAATGGAGAACAGCTCAGCCCGTTGGTGGCTGGTAAGTTGCGGGGCAAGCTTGACTACCTGCGGCCAGTAGCGGGCGTTGAGTTTGCTGACGGATTTAGGAAAGCTCGCCTGTAGGTAGTCCCAAAGCTCTACCACATTTTCGGGCGTTACACCTTTCGGCGTTATCCCTGATTGGCGCTTTTCATCAGATTCAGCAGCGTAAAGCGACAGCAGGCGCGCGACTTTGCTTTCATCAATTTCGTAAACGTCTTCGCGTTCGTGGTCGAAGTCGTTGAACCAGGCATTCGCCAATACTTTCGCTACTTCCACTTCGCTGAACAGCTTGAGTTCAACCGGGAATTCGCTGGGGCCGGAGCTTGCCGTGCGGCTAAATCGTGTGACCAGGCCGGTCGCTTCCTTACCACCACCGACAGGGTTGATGTGTTCGATAAAGTCTAAACGAGCCGAGCCATAACGCGTTTCCAATTTGCCGTTTTCGCCAGCCGCCAGTGCGGATATAAGATACGACTTACCCGCTTGAGAGAGCCCAAAAAAGCCGACGGTCATTGGTGTCGTGGCGGCATGCGATAAGCTTTTCGCAAGGTTACGGGATCGATAAAGGGCAAGCCCCAGCGTGTCTGCTTCACTGTCGAGGCTGGGGGCGCTTTGGCGCACTGAGTCAATCCACTCCAGGGCTTCACCTGCGCCCTGATAAAAGGACTTCCAGCCTTCGCTGAGCTGTTTCTGTTCTGGCGTCAGCTGTCCTGGTGACAACTGTTCGGGTGTCAACTGGTTCATGTGCGTTTTACGCTCCCGCTGTCCAGCCAGTAGTTGGTATCGCCCAGTCCGGCATCATTAAGTGTATTGAGCTGCAGCTTCAGGTCACGTGAGCTAAAGCTGCCTTCACCGCTCGTTTCAACGCTGGCGATCTTCAGGCGATCACTGATCAGGCTGCCTTTGCTGGCCCGTTCATCCACCGCTAAACGTACCTTCAATATGAAAGCGTGGCCCGTATTGGCTTTGGCTTTTTCGAACTTCTCCGTCCCGGTCGGGGTAAACGTCAGCGTATAGAGCGGAGACGCTGACCAACGCTGAGCGGCTAGCTGGCGAAAGCCGATTCGAAGTGCACCGCGCATTTCGATTGCGGGCGTTTCCCCTGTTTCATCTTCTTGCAGATGAATCATGGTGCCGTCTTCGGAGGTTGTTATATCGCGATAGGTGATATCGGCATCAGGGATCGTATTATTGTTATCAATCAAACCAATATGACGAATCGTTGAATAGGGTTTCAGCTTCGCAGCATCGAAAAAGAAGTTGGACAGATCATGGCGGGTGCACAGTGAGCACAACATCGCGCCTACGGAAGCCGTGGTTTTAGGATCGTCTATACGGCCGTTGCGATGGAAGGGGTACCAACTGCCTGTGCGGTAACCCTGCAGTGGCAGGATGCGCCCCGGTGGTAGTGGCAGCATTTTGCGCAAATAGGCTTGGACACCCGGTAAACGTGATGGGCGGCCGGTAATCAAGAGCATGTCGCACTGATATTGGAAAACCACTTCACACAGCGATGCCAGGGTTTTGCAGATGTTGAAGCGATCTTGCAAAAAGGCACGATGAACGTCCAGCAAGTTGAACGTAAGCGGAATGCTCATCAAATCAAACGTAAGGTCCATGCCCAGCTCGTGCCTTAGTGCCGTTTCGACATAACGGTGCACCGATGTGCTTACCTTGTGCTCGCCTAAGCGTTCACCGTAGGTGAGTGTCTCTGAGCCACAAGGCTGCTCGGGGTTAAAGCTTTCATAGGCCTCAAGTAGCGCTAGGCCGAGCGGGGTGAAAACCTGCAGGTTAAGCTGTTGGCGTAGAACCTGATTCTGGGCATTAGCGTTGTCCTGCCCGCATAGTTGCGACATCATCGAGTCAGGCGATGCTACTCCTGCCTGCTTGAGCGCGGCCTCAAAACTGGGAAGTACGAACAGCTGAATGACATCAAGCAGGATGTCATCTCCGGCGATGCGGAAACCGTCACGAAAGCGCTGCTGTGGTACGACGGAGACATTACTGCCTCCGCTCGTTGATCCACTGCGGTCAAGATGGTAGTCGGTAATGACCAGGTCCGTGGTGCCGCCACCAATATCAATAGTGGCAAGGCTGACCTGCTCACGATGGGGTTTATCAGGGCGTGCAAGCGTTGCGAAGAACTCTTCTGGATGCCCGGCAAAGTTCTCCTTGATTTCCGTATAGAGGTAAACCAACTGGCCGCAGGAGGCTTCGTCCCACTCTACACGCAAGCTCGGCATCGGGACGCGTAAGGTGCCGTCAGCTTCTGCTTCAAACGGATTACTCTCTTCTTCACCGTGATCCCAGCCCAGGCTTTTCCAGATCAGGGCAACCGCTTGCTCAAGCCGTGATACCAGCAGGCTGCGTTCTGCCTGTGGCAGCGCTGGAGGCACTGTCAGGGTGATAGAGCGTAGCTGGCGAGGGCGGTTGGTATGCCCTTGCCGGGCACGCTGAGCGGGGCTGTTCATCTGCATCAATGCTTGTGCCAGCACTTCTGACAGCATGAAGGTCATCAGCGAGCTGCGCGAGTAGTGCGGCTTGAAGACAGGTAGCTGATCTTCTTCATCCAGCGTGTAGAGCGCATCCCCCAGCTCGTTAATCAGATGAGAGAAGGGGGCGGCGGTGGCATGTGGCTCCGTGTCGGTACGCACATACGCACTGTTAAAGCGCCAACCGTGGTGATATGTCTCATCGTCCCACAGGTAACGTTTGGGGCTGGATAGACCTGTGGAGCCTTCGGTGCCCCGCCGCCGTCCGGCCAAACGTCCTGCTTCCACGCCAACCCGGGCGATGGTAGGCCATAAGAAAGCGTCATGACGGCCACTCTTGACGGATAAGTGGTCTTTGCCAAAAAAGGTCTGTGAGAATTCAATACGACTATCAAACGGGTCTCTATAAACCCGCTCAGGATCGACAAGGTCACGCAGCTCAAGCACATAGTTGTGTCTCAGCCCCATGCCCGACTGGCCGTGATCTTCTATCAGAATCCCGCACGTACGCGAGTTGCCGACATCGAGCACTAGGTCGACGGGAATTACCCCTTCTTTCTGGGCGATAACCTTGATGTCAGGAATATGAACGCGTTTGCCCTGCTTGCTGTGCTCTTCTTCGATAGGCTGGCGCAGCAGGCTAAGTACGTTCAGGTAATGTGCAAAATGCTGGCACTCTTCAAGAGCGTCACGCATTTCCTGGCTATCAAGCTTGGGATTGGCTTCGCGGAAAAGCTCTTCAAGCCATTCTCTTACCCAGGATTGGTCAAGAAACCAGCGCATGTTCGACGTGCTGGTGGCCAGGCGGAAGTTGGTGCCTGAGTTGACGTCATCCGTCGTTGGGCAAAGGTATGCGGTGTTATCACGACGCGGCAGCGTTTGTGTATCAAAGGCTAACGTCAGGCGATGAGTATGGCCGTCGATATCGGGCTCATCCAAGGCCGTCAAGCGCATGCGGGCCCAGTTGGCAGGGCCTTCATCAAACTTGCTTGGCGGCCGAAAACGGAAAAAGGGGAGCGGGAGCCAGGCTTTATCCAACTGCTCAAGACTTGTCGACATCGCCATGTCGAATTGAGGGCGTTTAACGATTTCAAACTCGCCAGGCTCTACTTCATGAAATAAAGAGCCATCTTCTTCATTAACCAGCAGGCGAGTCAGCATCTTGTCCGTAGTGGCCAGATACATGAACTCCCCAGCTGGCTCCTTGCGAGGCTCCAGTGTTAAACCAAAGTCCAGGAACTGAACGCCGGAGTGGCTAACCAGAGTTGCCACCTCTTCGAAATTAATAATCTCAGGTAACATAATCCGTTTACCGTCCTATTCGCTGGCTTTCTGAAGCCGCATGGGAAAAGGTTCATCGTCATAGCTGGCTGCGCAGTCGGCCATTTCGCCCTCGTTTTGATGGCACTCTACGCGCGGCATTTCGTAATTACTGCCGTCTTCACAGCGAGCACGCTCTTGGGCTTCAACCTGGAGTTCACCACTTTGCATCACGGCAGTCACAGGACCTGAACACATCACACCAGCCTGCCCACCGCGGCGAATAAACATCTGTCCTTCGCCTTGGTTGAATGCGTAGCGTACTTGAAGAGGCTGACCACTCTGGCTATCCATTACGCCTGCGCCTTGCCAATTACCGTCGAGAAAAGCAGCTGTTCCATCTGGCGTGTTGGCAGGAAGGTTTAGTGGCTCAGGGAGGGCTGTTGGGCTCTGGGCTGTATTGGCTCTGCCTGCTGGCGGCTCTGTGGCACTGGGTGATAACGCGTTGACGGGCAGCTCACTGACAGGTGGCAATGGCTCAGAAAGCGCTAAATCCATATTTGATTGAGATGGCATCGTGTTTGCCAAGCTGTTATCAGATAACGCTATAGCAGGCGTTCCAGTTGAGCTTCCCTGGGCTGGCATGCTGGCTCCAGCGTTTAACCCAAAAACGCCATTTGGCAGCGCAAGATTTTTAGGGCCGATACTAAAAGGCCAAGTATTCAAGCCCTGCGAGGGCAGTTGAGGAACAGCAAAAGAAGGCGTTTGGACCGTCGGTAGACTTAGCTCAACCTTGGGTTCTAGCGGCGGTGTAGAACAGCGTTTCAATCCCAGCAGCAACAGCAAGCCTAAAAGTAAAGCCAAGGGCAATAGCCACCATAAACGGCGCCACCAAGGGCGCGGTTTCACAGCAGTGGGCTCATTGCTAGGCACGGCAGCCGCTAGTGGAGCTAGAGGCGGGGATATGGGCGCAGGAGCCTGTGCTGGCTCAGTCTCGGGATAGAGGCACTGCAAAGGATTAGCGTGCCGGTCGGCTTCAGGATGTATAAAGCCCCAAAAGGTGAGTACCGGAGTGCCGTCCACCAAATAAACATGGTTTTCATCTGGGAAGTGACAAGACCATTTGACTAAGCGTGCGAATACTTCGTGGTCACCGCCCTGGCCGTCACCGGGCATTTCGACAGCTTGAATCTCTTTTTTAAAAGATTCCAACTGAATACGCGCGTCCTCTCGTTCACCTTCAGTAGCATTCTTCCAAGGCACTACGTCACCGGGGATGCCACTGTACCAATCGACGCCTTCTCCCTGCTGGTCGCGTTGTGGTATAGCAAGGTGGCGCTCTTTTCCTTTTAGGCGGCGTGCAATAGTTTTACGTAATTGAAGCGCAGAGTGAAAAACCGGCTGCCCCGTCTCGCCAAGGGCGCGATATTGGTCTGTCTTACCGCTATGCAGCAACAGAGATGTCATGCCTATACCTTACTTTGAGGAACCACTCATTGACTGGTTCAGATAAGCCAGCGTTAAAAAAGTGGTTTCAATAAAGCAAGATCAAAAGAAGCTTGGCATGGAAGTGAAGTTGAATTTTTCAAAACCAGCGTTCCCTAACGAATTTTAATCGATTTGATTAGTTTTCTAAGCATCTTAACAAGGTTAATTTAGTAAAAAAAGGAAAGTTAGATTGGCAAGCGAGATGCTTTCTAAAAAGCCTGTTAATAGCGGATTTTAGATAGGATTTTTTTCGGGAAGGAAAACGCTGAAACGTGCACCAAAATCTCTTTTGCGTCATGTTTTTGAAACAAATTTTTAAGAGCCTTGGATTGGAAATAGACCATAAAATTCGCCCTTCTTGAGGACCATGAAGGGCGATAGTTCTTTATATCAACTTTTAGCAGTAAGTCGGTCGACATACCGCCACATACCGGTGTGCCGGTGCACGGTGCAAATGCGGGGTCGAGCCTATCAATACCTGCGCGGCCGAAAAACTGCACTTAAGCCAGTTAGCGCTCAGCCATGCACTAAAGCGGCTTCGCGAGGCGCTGACTAGCGAGTACTTACGAGTTAGTGAATAAAGCGAACATAAATATAACCCAGTGACAGAAGCGCCAGGGTAGCGATTGCTAGCCAGCTCCAGGCATTAATCAGGCGTGAAGGGCGCTGGGACACCGGCACGGTTGAGCCGTTTGCCGTCAGGTGGTTGAGGGTAGCCAGCACCGGGCTTATCAAAAACGCCACGACCATGACAAAGTCCATAAACAGCCGGAAGCTGCCCATCAAGGTATACAGAATCACCACGGCCAGTAGTGATAAGCCCACCATGCATATAAAAAATGCGCGGCTGCCCTCAATCGTACGGCTCTCTTCCGTGGCGCCTTCCGGGCGTGTAAACGTATAGTAAGAGGCCGTGATCATGCGTGGAAAGCCATCCAGCACGGTCAGCAGTGTGGTGAGCATGACGGTAAACGCGGAAATACCCACGACCACGCCGCTCCACTCGCCCAAGGTGTTGGTATAAAGGCCAATCACTTGGCTTGCGAAAGCGACGGCACCATCGGCGGGCGTTATTGCCTGGCTGTGCATCACGCCAGCGCCCATTACGACAAAACAGGCCGCCAGAACGGCCGCGCCGATATAGCCGATATTGAAGTCGATTTTTTCGGCGGCAGTGCCGCTGCGCACGCCCTGATTTTTATTACGCGCCTCTGACCACAGTGAGTTCATCACCGCGAGCGTAATGTCAGACGGCATCAAGCCAAGCACCGCTACCAGGGTAATAAAGGTGGCTGTACTAAAAAGCGGAGAGACGGCTGTCGCGGGGTAGAAGGTCCAGTCGACCAGGGGCACGGCCACCAGGGCAGCCAACAGGGTGGTGACGCTTAAGATGACAATAAAGACTTTATTGACCCAATCAAGTAGCTTGTAACCGCCTGCAAATGTCAGTACGCAGCACAGGGCAATCAGTATCACGGCGATGGCTGGCGGGCTTAACGTCATAGGCACGATACTGCCGGCAAGACCTGCCGTGGTAATCGCAATGGCGGCAATAATAATCGCCGAGACAGGTATTTGGACCAGCGCAAACAGCGCCACCACGGATTTACCAAAGGTCTGGCGGTAGCCCTCAACCAGCGACTTGCCTGTGACGCTGACATAAAATGGCCCGAAGAAAAAAGACGGATACTTAAGCAGTATGGCAAGTAAAATAAAGACCAGTAAGCCGATGCCATACTCCGCCCCAGCACGCGTTGATTGAACAACGTGAGACGTGCCAATGGCTGCCCCCGCAAATAAAAAGCCGGGGCCAAGCGCGGCCAGGTATTTGGCATACATGGATGTGACCGGAGGAGAAGCCGTCAGCGTGCTGGATTCTTGAGGGGGCATGGTGGGCTCCTTGTGAGCGAGATTTTATTGAAATGTCATTATTGTTTTAAGCGATTCTGATCGCGGGCCGCTATGTTAGCTCAGTCTTTGATGGCTTTCATGCGCTATGCGCTGTATGACGCTACTCACGTATAGCAAAATCATTAAGGTTAGCTAAATGGCGAAGGCGTCACGCGAGCCGGGTTTGCTTGCGCTGGGTCAGCCTTTAAGCTGATATGTATTTATCGTAACGTTCTGAGTCTGTACTGAAACGGCAGTGCAAGGCAGAATTCAAAAACGCACAGATGGCGAGCAGGACATTCGTTAACCAGACGTCAGGCTGTTAGAGTAATAAAACGTTTAAGAGGCGCGCTACTATGCTGACTGTTTTCATTTATTTTATGATTTTTATAGGTGTCACGGCCGCTTTATACCAGGTGTATGAGGTTAACTATAATATTAACTTTGCCAACGACTTGAAGCTCTCAAGCGGCGATAAAGAGCGCTTAAGCGAGCTTTCGCATAAAGCATTGTTGGCGAAACAAGCAGTCGGGTCAGCCGACTTTGACCAGGCGGTCGCTCAAACATTTGGGCCTCAGATGGATCATCACATGGCGCTCCTGGCGTTTACTGAGGAAAAAGCGGGCACCTATGCCATTCCACTTCTGCGCCGCAGGGAGCAGCTTGATGTCAGCGGCGAGTTACGTGTGCGGCATTTATCATTGTGTAAAACCCGGCTACCCACATGGGACACCCGCGTGCTGATGATTTCACTGGTGATTGTGAACAGCATGCTGGCGCAGTTCCTGGGGGGAATGAGCATCTATACGCTGTTATACCCTGTTGCATCGCCCGCCTTTACCTGGCTGAATGAACCTGTGGTGCTGATGCTATTAACTTTCGTGCTGATCGCCATCTCTC
This sequence comes from Halomonas sp. 72, assembly GCF_052379785.1. Taxonomy (NCBI): domain Bacteria; kingdom Pseudomonadati; phylum Pseudomonadota; class Gammaproteobacteria; order Oceanospirillales; family Halomonadaceae; genus Halomonas; species Halomonas sp. 72. The sequence goes on from NZ_JBQSYY010000025.1 coordinate 22,861, forward strand.
ACGGCATTTCCCGGCTTGATATGTATCTACACGACCTGTATCAAATTGGAAAGCTGGCCCGGTTAACATCGGCAGACAATCGTCATCTGCATAGCCAAAAGGCGTAAGTCGCTAAAACGAGCGTCTGAAAATGGGCATCTGACACCTGACAAGCAGCGCCTAACAAGATGCCAGCATTGCTCTTAGCTGTTCGCCCAAAAACGCCATGGCCTCTTCGCTGCGCGGTGTCCACGGGTGGCCATAGCTTAAGCGGGCGCAGTTCTGATACCCCTGCGTGGCAGAGAAAATAGGCCCAGGTGCAATGCTGATCCCTTGCGCCAGAGCTATTTGAAACAGGCGCAGTGAGTCCACCGGCTTGGGAAATTCAAACCACAGAAAGTATCCGCCCGCAGGGCGTGTTGCGCGGGTATCCTCGGGAAAGTAGCGTGCCGCCGCCGAGAGCATACGGGCTTGCTGAAATTCCAGCGCCAGGCGCAGCTTGCGCAAATGGCGGTCGTAGCCGCCGTGCTGAAGGTAATCTGCAATGGCTACCTGAGCGGGCACCGAGGGTGAAATTGTCGTCATCAGTTTCAGCCGGGAAATGCTTTCGGCGTAGCGCCCTCCGGCTACCCAGCCGACCCGATAGCCGGGCGCCAGGCACTTTGAAAACGACCCGCAGTGAATCACCAGCCCTTCATCATCAAAGTGCTTAACCGGCACGGGGGGCTTGGCGCCAAAATAGAGCTCGGCATACACATCATCTTCGATCAGCGGTACCTGATGCTGCTTCAACAGCCCATACAGCGCCTGCTTTTTGGCCGTACTCAAGCTCGCCCCAAGCGGGTTTTGCAAATGGCTCATCAGCCAGCAGGCTTTAATTGGGTACTTGGCAAGGCTGTCTGCCAGCTTGTCCAGGTCGATTCCTTCCCGTGGATGAACAGGAATCTCGACCGCCCGTAACTTCAAACGCTCCAATACCTGAAGGCTTGCGTAAAAGGCCGGGGACTCGATGGCGACAAGGTCACCAGGTTCAGTCACGCACTGAAACCCCAGGTTGAGGGCTTCCATGGCGCCATTGGTAATCACCAATTCCTGAGGCGGTAGGTGTACGCCTGCCAGCCGATAACGCAGGGCGATCTGGCGGCGCAGTGCCGTATCGCCTGCAGTCATATCGGTGATGATGGCGTTGGGAGAAAGCTCGCGCAGCCCTTTGGCCATGCTGCGCGCCAGGCGGGGAAGCGGAAACAGCTCAGGGCTTGGAAAGGCCGAGCCAAAAGGCACCGTATCGACATTTTGAAGCGACCCCAGCACTGAAAAAACCAGTTCACTTACCGCAATGTCGGCCGTTTCAGGGTGGCCCAAGGTCATTTCGGGCTCGTTGAGAAACTGCTGCGCCTGTTCGCGGACAAAGTAGCCCGAGCGTGGCCGCGACACGATTAGCCCCTGCTTCTCCATTAGGTAGTACGCTTGAAACACCGTCGATGGGCTAATGGCGTAGTGGCGGCTGGCCTGACGAACTGAGGGCACGCGTTCCCCCGGCGCCAGCACACCACTGCGGATCAGTTCGGATATTTCCTCGGCAAAGCGTTCGTAGCGTTTCATGTTCTTCCGCCGCTAAAAGCAGGCCAAGAGGATACGCGAACGGCGGTAAAAAACCGATGGCCAAGCGCTACATCTGGCTGATAATCAGTGCCGCGTTGACGCCACCAAACCCAAACCCATTGCACAGCACATGCGGGGAGGGCTGGGTGCGCGTTGTTAGCGGGATAAAGTCCAGATCCTGCATATCTTCATCGCAGTGCGTCAGGTTAAGTGTGGGCGGCAGCTGGCCCGTCGTGGCAGAAAGCGCTGAAAATATACTCTCAACACCGCCCGCCGCCCCCAGCAAATGGCCCGTTGCCGATTTGGTGGAAGAGATCGGAATGTGTGGCAGTTTGCTACCAAACACACGCCGTAAGGCGGCAATTTCTGCCCGGTCGCCCACGGGCGTGGAGGTGGCGTGAGCATTGATATAGCCAATCTCATCCGCGTTAAGCCCCGCCATTTTCAGCGCCGAATGAATCGCCGCGGCGGCGCCGTTACCGTCCTCTGGCCCGGCAGTAATATGGTAGGCATCGGCACTGGTGCCGTAGCCGCTAATGACGGCCAGCGGCGTGGCGCCGCGCGCTTGTGCATGTTCAAGTGTTTCAATCACCAGCAGGCCCGCACCTTCGCCCATCACAAAACCGTTGCGGGTGCTGTCGAAGGGACGCGACGCACTTTCAGGCTGCTCATGCTCGGTGGAAAGCGCTTTGAGCGCGTTGAAGCTCGCTAATGATAGTGGGTCAATACACGCCTCGGCGCCGCCCACTAACGCCACGTCGGCTTCACCGCTACGGATTAGACGCATGCCGTCGCCAATCGCTTGCAGGCCCGCCGCACACGCCGTCACCGGACAGCCCAGCGGGCCCTGAAAACCGTAGCGAATCGACAGATTGCCCGCCGCCATATTGGCCAGAAACGCGGGTACGGTAAACGGCGACACCCGACGGTAACCTTTCTGCTGTAGCGTTTGCTGGGCCTCGGTAATCGTGGGGAACCCGCCAATGCCGGAACCGATAATGGTCGCCGTGGCGCGGCGTTGTGCTTCGTCCGTTGGCTGCCAGCCAGCCTGCTCAAGCGCCTCTTTTGCCGCTGCCATGGCGTAAAGGCTGAACAGGTCCAACTTGCGGCGCTCTTTGGCATCCGCGATATCATCCAGACAAAGCCCCGCCTGCGGGTCATCAGTTGAGTGGGCAACCGCACCGGCAATTTTGATAGGCGTTTGAGCGGTATCAAAGCGGGTAATCTGGCGAATCCCTGAACGGCCTTGCAGCAGAGTGTCCCAACTTGTCTTGACGTTATATCCCAGCGGGCTGACCATGCCCATGCCGGTGATAACAATAGGTGAGTGCATAGCGGCTCCTCAGTGCTTTAAATACGGCTACGCTAGCAGTACGCATTATATGATCAAGATAATATTTAGCAGGATTATTTAGCCAAACAATTTAGCCGAACGATTTAGCAGTACATAACGAGGTCAACATGCCTTATCCCAAAAGCCATAAGGCCAAAACCAGAGAGCGTATCCTGGCGTCAGCCACTGAACTGTTCAGCCGATACGGCTTTAATAAAGTCTCCATCGGTCAGGTCATGAAGCTGGCCAGAATGACCCACGGGGCTTTTTATTCCCACTTCGCCTCCAAAGAGGCGTTGTATGATGCCTCTGTGCGTAAAGCGCTGGATGGCAGCCGGGCGGCACGCTTGGTAAAAGGGCCGCTCTCCTTGCAGCACCTAACGGAGCTGGTCTCTAACTACTGGAATCTCCAGGAGCTTGAGCGTAAGCAACAGCCAGGGCCGGAAGCGGTGCTGTTTAATGAAATAGGCAGCGAGAAAGCCGAGATTCGTACCATGTTTGAGGCGTCTTACCTGCGGATGAAAAAGATGCTTGAAATGCGCTTGCTTGCCTTGAGCAAGCTAAAAAAACTCCCCTTTGCCCACGACCGCGAAGTGATTGCCGGTAAGTCGCGGGTTATTCTGGCAGCGCTGGTGGGGGCCGTGGCCATTGCCAAAAGCCTACCCGGTGAGGAAGAGCGTCAGCATGTGTTATTGGCGACCCAGCGCCAGATTTTGTTAATGCTGGGGGTGAGCGAAACGGAAGCAGAAGGGATGCTGCAACGCGTTATGTCGGCCTAGGCCCGCCAGTGGGCAGGGAGAGTCTCGGTGAGAAACTGCTGAAACGCCAGGACCTTGGGCGTTAATTCACGCCGATGCCGGACACAAAGATAAAACTCTAGTGGGTCAACCTCCAGGGGCTCATCAGCCGCAAACGGCGGCGTAAACAGTGCGACGAGCTTGCCCTGCGCAATTAACGGTTCTGCAATAAACGCCGCTAACCGTGTGATGCCGCCACCTTCAATGGCCATCTGGGCCAGTGCATCAATGTCGTCGCTGATCATACGTGCCTTCACCGGCACATCGAAACGTATGCCGTTGCGTACCGCACCCCAGCCGAGATAGCGCCCATCCAAAGGAAACCGAAATACCAGGCAGTCATGCTCCTTAAGCTGCTCCAGAGTGTGCGGGTATCCGGCCTGCTCAAGATAGCGAGGTGCTGCGCAGAAGATGGATGGCACCCGCGCAATAGGACGCGCCACCAACCCCTCTTCCAGCGCATGACGAATGCGAATGCTGGCGTCAACCGATTCGGCGATATGGTCCACGTGGCGGTCGGCAATGCTGAGCTCGACCGTGATGTCGGGATAACGGCGATTAAAGGCTGGGATCATGGGGGCCAATAGGTGCCGGGCAAAGGCACCGGTTGAAGCGATGTGCAAACGCCCTCTGGGTGCGTCATGCAGCGCGCTGACGGCCTGACCGGCAAGCTCCAATTCCTGTACCAGTTCACGCACTTTTGCGTAATAGGTAGCACCGCTTTCCGTCGGCGCTAAACGGCGCGTAGTGCGGGTGAGCAAGCGCACCCCCAAGTGGGTTTCCAGGCGGCTGATGTTTTGGCTGGCGGCTGCCGCGCTAATACCCAAACGGCGCGCGCCGCCCGCAATGCTGCCGGCTTCAACTGCTTTCACAAAACTCTCGATACCGCGTAACGCAACCATAAGCCATACCTTAATCTTTAGCGCCATTCGTAATATTAACTTATGGCTGTGCTTATCGTGAACCTGCTTCTGAATTGGTTCAAGTCACTGTAGAGTGCGCAAACACGTTTGATAGATAAGGTAATTCACCCATGACAACCCGCCGCTACCCAGAACAGCGCCTGCTGGCAGCGCGCAAGCTGCACCCACGTTTTACGCCGGTCATATTTGCATTATACATGTCGACGATTATGGCGTTCTTAATGACCCTGATTATTACCGCCGTTAATGCGGGAGTGAGTGATCACTATTTTAGCCAGGTATGGCACGCCTATCGGGTAGCCATGCCCAGCGCCTTTGTGTGCATTTTGGTAGTACGGCCACTGGTTGCCCGTCTTGTACAGCTTACGATCAGGTCGCATTGAGGTAATTATGCCGCTTGATTTTTGCGCATACTGCTCCTGCCGGTGACGATGTTTGGAAAAGCTCATGTCATGCATCAAAGGTTGAATGGCTTTATTAAAACGCAACATGAGAGTCTGTAACGTTTTATAAAGATGTGGTGGTCGAAACCAACTGCCGTCAAGCGGGCTGTACTTGGCATCAAAACAAACCATGACAGCTTATTGTCGGCTTTCAAACCGTAGGGAGTACCCGTGTGAGAATAGGCGCACCTAAGGAAACGAGTCGGGGAGAAGCACGTGTGGCGCTTACCCCTGAAAGCGCAAAGCAGATCCAAAAGCTGGGCCACGAGTGTCTGATTGAAACAGGCGCTGGTCTTGCGGCGGGCTTTAATGACAACGCTTATCGTGATGCTGGCGTTACCGTAGTGGATAGTGCTGACGCTCTTTGGCAGGGCGCTGAGGTGGTCATTAAAGTCCGCGAGCCTTCTGATGAAGAAGCGGCACGACTACGAGAAGGACAAACGCTGATTGCGTTTTTCTGGCCCGCTCAAAACGAAGCGCTGCTTGAGAAGTGCCGTGCCCAGGGCGCCACCGTGATTGCGATGGATATGGTGCCGCGCATTTCTCGTGCCCAGAAGATGGACGCGCTCTCCTCCATGGCCAATATCGCCGGTTACCGCGCGGTAATAGAGGCAGGCAATAACTTTGGCCGCTTCTTTACCGGCCAGGTAACTGCTGCGGGCAAAGTGCCTCCGGCTAAGGTGCTGGTAATTGGCGCAGGCGTTGCCGGGCTTGCGGCCATTGGTACCGCCACCAGCCTGGGTGCTGTGGTGCGTGCCTTTGATGTGCGTCCGGAAGTCTCCGAGCAGATCGAGTCGATGGGAGCTGAGTTCCTGTTCCTGGATTTTGCAGACAGCGAAGACAGCCAGGATGGCTCGGCAAGCGGCGGTTATGCCTCGCCTTCAAGCCCCGAGTTTCGCGAAAAACAGCTGGCTTGTTTCCGCGAACAGGCGCCTGATGTGGATATTGTCATCACCACCGCACTGATCCCCGGGCGCCTGGCGCCCAAGCTGTGGCTTGAAGATATGGTCGCGGCCATGAAGCCCGGCTCGGTGATTGTCGATCTTGCGGCTGAAAAAGGCGGCAACTGCGATTTAACCCAGCCCGATGAGCGTATCGTCTCCGATAACGGCGTGATTGTGGTCGGCTATACCGACTTCCCCTCACGCATGGCGACCCAGTCGTCCTTGCTGTATGCCACTAATATTCGCCATATGCTGACCGATTTAACGCCTGAGAAAGATGGCGTGATCAATCACAATATGGATGATGACGTGATTCGTGGCGCGACGGTGACTTACCAGAACGAAGTGACCTTTCCGCCGCCTCCGCCCAAAGTAAAAGCGATTGCTGCGGCCAAACCGAAGAAGAAAGAAAAAGAGCCGACGCCTGAAGAGAAAAAAGCCACAGAAGCGGCGACGTTCAAAGCCCAGACCAAACGTCAGGTCGGCATATTGGCGATCGGTGGTGCGCTGATGCTGTTGCTCGGTCAGGTCGCGCCCGCGTCTTTTATGCAGCACTTTATTGTCTTCGTGTTGGCCTGCTTTATCGGCTTCCAGGTGATCTGGAAAGTTAGCCACTCGCTGCATACGCCGCTGATGGCGGTGACTAATGCGATCTCCGGCATCATTATTTTGGGGGCGATTTTGCAGATTGGCTCAGGCAGTGCAGTGGTTAGCGTGCTGGCGGCTATTTCGGTACTCATCGCAACGATCAATATTGTGGGTGGCTTCCTGGTGACACGCCGGATGCTGGCCATGTTCCAAAAATCCTGAGCGGCGGAGAGACGATATGTTAGGTCAAGGATTCGTATCTGCTGCGGCGATTGCGGCAAGCGTACTGTTTATTTTATCGCTGGGTGGGCTTAGTAATCAGGAAAAAGCCAAGCGTGCTGTGTGGTACGGCATTGTAGGGATGGCCGTTGCGGTGTTTTTCACCGCCTTTGGGCCGGGCATTGGTGGCTACTGGTGGTTGATCCCGATGATGATTATCGGCGCAGGCATCGGTACCTATATGGCGGGTAAGGTCGAAATGACCGAAATGCCCCAACTGGTGGCCGCCCTGCACAGCTTTGTGGGTTTGGCGGCTGTGTTTGTGGCGTGGAGTGCGGACCTGGAGCGCCGCCGAGTGCTGGCTGCCCGTGCGGCTGATGGTGTCATGCAAGAGTTTTCGGCGTTTGCCGCGCTGGTGGCTACCAAGGCCCCCGATGAGCTGACGTTTTTGCAGATTGAGGTCGTGCTGGGCATCTTTATCGGTGCGATCACCTTTACAGGCTCCGTGATCGCCTTTGGCAAGCTGGCGGGCAAGGTGGATGGCAAACCGCGTCAACTGCCTGGCGGGCATCTGCTGAATGCTGGGGCGGCAGTGCTTTCATTGCTGTTGGCGGTGCTTTATCTCAACGGTGCAGGCTTCTGGACGCTGATTTTGCTGGCCGCGCTGGCTTTCTTCATCGGTTATCACCTGATCATGGGGATTGGTGGTGCGGACATGCCGGTGGTGGTGTCGATGCTCAACAGCTATTCCGGCTGGGCGGCGGCGGCTATCGGTTTCACGCTCTCTAATGATCTTTTGATCGTGACCGGCGCGCTGGTGGGCTCCTCCGGGGCGATTCTCTCTTACATCATGTGTAAAGCGATGAACCGCAACTTCGTTAACGTGATTCTGGGCGGTTTTGGCGGAAGTACTGGGCCAGCGGCAGAGATCGAAGGCGAACAGGTGGCGATTGATGCTGGCGGCGTGGCCAGTGCCCTAAACGATGCCGATAGCGTGGTGATCGTGCCGGGGTACGGTATGGCTGTCGCGCAAGCTCAAGGTGCGGTCAGCGACCTGGTGCGCAAGCTGCGCGCGGCAGGTAAGAACGTACGCTTTGGCATTCACCCGGTGGCGGGCCGTTTGCCGGGGCACATGAATGTGTTGCTGGCCGAGGCCAAGGTGCCTTACGACATTGTATTGGAGATGGATGAAATCAATGATGATTTCGCCAGCACCGACGTGGTGATCGTGATTGGTTCCAACGATATCGTTAACCCGGCCGCTGAAGAAGACCCTAACAGCCCCATTGCCGGTATGCCGGTATTGAAGGTCTGGGAGGCCAAGCAAGTGTTTATCTGTAAGCGCGGGCAGGGTACCGGCTACTCAGGCATCGAAAACCCGCTGTTCTTCAAGGAGAACAGCCGGATGTTCTACGGTGATGCTCGCGATAGTCTGAATGCATTGCTGCCGCTGGTCGATTAACGCTCCACAACGCAGTGTAACCCAACGAACAGGGCGCCAAAGGGCGCCCTGTTTGCGTTTAGTCGGCGCGTCTCGCTCACTGCCATGGTTACCAGGAAATGGCCTTTTCGCCTGTGGATTAAAAATTACTATCAAGTTAGTCGCTAAATGCAAATTGTAGCTATAGCTAATGTGCTTTAAAACAGTGCCATGTCAATGAGTCGCCCGCTCGCGCGTTTTGAAAGCGTCATGTTGAGAGACGTCATTGAGTGTTCCTCTGGTCACGCCAGGGGTAAGAGCAATAAGGGGAAACGAACGCATGAGTGGTAAATGCCCGGTAATGCACGGTGGTAACACAGCCGCCAGCAAGTCCAACACCGACTGGTGGCCTAACGCCCTGAACCTGGACATCCTGCACCAGCACGATACCAAGACGAACCCACTGGGTGAAGATTTTAACTATCGCGAAGCGCTTCAAACGTTGGATGTCGAGGCACTGAAAGCGGACCTTCGCCAACTGATTACCCAAAGCCAGGAGTGGTGGCCAGCCGACTGGGGAAGCTACGTAGGCATGTTTGCCCGGGTGGCCTGGCATGCGGCAGGTTCTTATCGCCTGGCGGATGGCCGTGGTGGTGGCGGCACCGGCAATCAGCGCTTTGCACCGCTCAACTCCTGGCCGGATAACGCCAATACCGATAAAGGCCGCCGCCTGCTGTGGCCAATCAAAAAGAAGTACGGTAACAAAATATCCTGGGCCGATTTGATGATTCTCTCCGGCACTGTGGCCTATGAAGTCGCGGGTTTGAAAACCTTCGGCTTTGCGTTTGGTCGCGAGGATATCTGGCACCCTGAAAAGGACACCTACTGGGGCGCTGAAAAAGAGTGGCTGGCGCCTTCCGACGGCCGCTACGGCGACGTGGCAAAGCCCGACACCATGCATAACCCGCTGGCCGCCGTGCAGATGGGCCTGATCTACGTGAACCCGGAAGGCGTGAACGGCCAGTCCGACCCGCTCAAGACCGCCGCCCAGGTGCGTGAAACCTTCAAACGCATGGCGATGAACGATGAAGAAACGGTTGCCCTGACTGCTGGTGGCCACACTATCGGCAAGTGCCATGGTAACGGCACACCCGGCGATCTAAGCCCGGAGCCCGAAGCGGCTGGCCCCGAGCTCCAGGGCCTTGGCTGGATGAAAACCAAGGGTCGTGGCATTGGCCGTGACACCCTGGTAAGCGGTATTGAAGGCGCCTGGACCAAGAACCCGACGCAGTGGGACATGGGCTACTTCGAGATGCTGTTTGGCCACGAATGGGAGCTGAGAAAATCCCCCGCCGGTGCTTCGCAGTGGGAGCCTGTCGACATTAAGGAAGAGGACATGCCGGTAGACGTGGAAGATCCTTCCATCCGCTGCATGCCGATAATGACCGATGCCGATATGGCCATGAAGGTCGACCCAATTTACAACGAGATCTGCCAGCGCTTCATGGCGGACCCGGCGTACTTTGATGATGTCTTCGCCCGCGCCTGGTTCAAGCTGACCCACCGTGACATGGGTCCGAAAGTGCGCTACGCAGGCCCAGATGTGCCTCAAGAAGACCTGATCTGGCAAGACCCGGTGCCCGCTGGGCCGGCCGATTACGACGTTGACGCCCTGAAAGCGCGTATCGCCGCTAGCGGTTTGAGTATCAGCGACATGGTTAACACCGCCTGGGACAGCGCACGCACTTATCGTGGCTCTGACATGCGCGGTGGCGCCAACGGCGCACGCATTCGCCTGGCGCCCCAGAATCAATGGGAAGGTAATGAGCCCGAGCGCTTGGCCCGCGTGCTGGCAGTGCTTGAACCTATCGCCCAGGAAAGCGGCGCAAGCCTTGCCGATACCATCGTGCTGGCGGGTAACGTAGGCATCGAACAGGCGATAAAAGCCGCAGGCTTAAGCGTCACAGTGCCCTTTGCCCCCGGCCGTGGTGATGCAACGGATGAAATGACCGATGTCGAGTCGTTCGAGGCGCTCGAGCCGCTGGCCGACGGCTACCGCAACTGGCAGAAAGATACCTACGTGGTCAGCCCCGAAGAGATGCTGCTGGACCGCTCCCAGCTGCTTGGCCTGACTGCGGCGGAAATGACCGTACTGGTCGGCGGCATGCGTGTGCTGGGCACCAACCACGCAGGCACCAAACATGGCGTGTTCACCGAGCGCGAAGGCGCATTGACCAACGACTTCTTCGTGAACCTGGTGGATATGGCCAATACCTGGCACCCGGCGGGCGACCATTATGAGATTCGTGATCGCCAAACGGGTCAAGTGAAGTGGACAGCCAGCCGCGTTGATCTGGTGTTTGGCTCCAACTCGATTCTGCGTGCCTATGCCGAAATCTACGCTCAGGATGATTACGTCGAGAAGTTTGTCAGCGACTTTATTGCCGCTTGGACAAAAGTGATGAACGCTGATCGGTTTGATTTAGCGTAATGCCATGCGTCCCATAAGGGGCGCGTGAGCAGTCATTGTTATTGGTGTACCCCCTCTTGCCCGCATCGAAAGATGCGGGCTTTTTTTATTGTGCGCCAGGCATGGCGCGTAGCGCCTTGATAGGCGCTGTTCCTGGGGGTGGTGCCTCAGGATGACTTGGGGGTGAAAGTCCCCTGCACGCCCGGCAAGGGGAAGTGCTAGCCGACGGCAAGGGTGTCTCCCGCGAGGGAGAATCTGAAGGAAACCCGAGGCAAAACGCTGGCCTGACGAACAGGAAGC
>NZ_JBQSYY010000026.1:0-32049 GCF_052379785.1 Halomonas sp. 72
CTTCTCCGGTTTCTTCACCTTCGCCCTCGCAATTTGAGAACTGGGATTTAGCGTCGATTAATGATGGCAAAAAGCTCTCAAGCCTATCAAATATCATGTTGAGCGATTCACTGGCTGCCTCGATATTTACTGCACCGCTATTCAAATCAATATTTATTTTTACGATATCCGACATAACTCTAACTCCTAAAGTAATTCTAAAAATCTAACAGTGATTATACGCCCAGCCATGTAACATCAATAAACGCGCCAGCACATTCCTTGATGTTATACAGCCTACACAAAAGCCATAACTCACTGCTTCATATAGTTTCTCAAAACTCTCAGGAAGTATATTCATTATTCGCGTGCCCGCTCGTTTTGCTCGATTCCATCATACTCTATTGACAAATTTACCTTCGGTCACGTGGTAATTTCATGACAGCGGTCAGCAATAGGTCGTAGTGCAGCGAGGTCACTGGGAAGAATGGGCGCGGTGAGGAAAAGCTGATGTCAGTTTTTTGAGATAAAAGGGCTGCATTAGAGATGACATCGGGGCAGCTAGCGCTGCCCTTCGCGGGTGCCTTATTGGCTCGTGCCTCGCCAAACGTTACGCCACGCTACTTGTGATGATTCTTGGGACGGGGCTTTCGCGCGCTGAAGCGGGCTCCCACAAAACCAGCCTTTAGCAGCCCCAAGAAAGAGGGCTGCAGGCCAGGCTTGGCCTGCAGGGGAGTGGCATGCGTTAATCTTTCAGCACGTACTTGAGGGTTTCCACGACCTGCTCGGTAGTAGTACACCAAGCCTGCGCGCCAGCATCCACTTCTTTCAGCGGGTGAACGATATCCTCGGTGTGCAGAGTGATGTAGGGCTTGGCGAGTGCGGAGCAGTAACCCGCATCAAACGCGGCGCTCCACTGCTTGTACTTGTCGCCGAAGCGCACGACGACTAAATCACTTTGCTCGATCAGCGTGCGGGTGCGGATGGCGTTGACCTTGGAGGATTGGTGGTCGCGCCAGAACTGGTTGCTCTGCTCGCCCAAGTGGTCGCCTGCGGCGTCACTGGCGTCGTGGTCGGTGACGGGCGCGGTGAAGACGATATCCAGGCCTGCGGCTTCAGCGCCACGTTGGATTTCTTCGCGCCAGTCGGTGTGGATCTCGCCAGATAAATAAACGTAAAAGCTCATATCGCTCTCCTGATAATCACGTGTTGAGTGTATAGAGCCATTTTATGGAAAAACATTCCAACTTAATACCGGCGTTACAGCAGTGGCTGTTTGGCGAGTAGATAGATATCCATAATCCAGCCATACATTTCACGCAGTGCAGCGCGACGCTCAACAACCTCGTCGCTTACCTCGCTTAGCGGGCCTTTGATCAAGCACTGTTTATCCATGCCCAGGTAGGCGCCCCACCAGATGTAAGTGTCAGTTTTCGGCAGCGTAGTAAACGCCCCGCCGCTATCGAGCATCACGGCTACCGTGGCGGCATCATTAGGCCAGCCGCGTTCGCGCAGGCGGCGGCCGGTGGTGATCTGGATGGGTTCGGCGAGCGCGTTGAGGGGGATTTTATGCTCAGCGGTGAGCACTTGTAGGCTGGTGATGCCGGGTACGACGTTAACCTCAACGGCGCGTCCGCTATCCGTCAGGCGCTTGGCGATGCGCAGGCTGCTGTCATAAAGCGAGGGGTCGCCCCATACCAGCATGCCGACGCGCCCGCCATTTGGCAGGTGCTTATCCATTAGCCCTGCCCACATGCTGGCAATGGCGTTATGCCATTCGTCTACTGCGCTTAGGTACTGGCGTTCGCCGTCGCGGGTGGGTAAATCGAACTCAACGATGCGGGTATTGGCCGCTTCATCAAGCAGCTCGCCGCAGAGTACTCGGCGCAGGTCGATTAGGTCCGATTTCGCCTCGCCCTTGCGGGGTAGCAGAATCACGTCGGCCTCGTTCAAGGCGCGCACTGCCGCGAGCGTTACGTGGTCGACGTTGCCGGTGCCAATGCCGATCAGCGAGAGCGTGATCATGCGCTGCCCTCTTCATCGCTGCTGGCAAACGGCGAATCGGCGGACTGGGGGCGAAAGCGGCGGTCGTAACCTACCGCGTACAGGCTGCTTTCCTGAAAGTCTTCGGATTCGAGTGCCGGCCCTACCAGAATCAGCGCCGTGCGCTGGAGGGTGTGGTCGATCAGCGATTCCACCGTGGATAAGCGCCCGCGCACCACGTGCTCATCCGGCCAGCTGGCCCGCCATACAATCGCTACCGGGCACTCTTCGCCGTAATGGGGCGTCAGGCTTTCCACCACTTGGGCAAGGTTGTGAACGGAGAGATGAATAGCGAGTGTGGTCCCGGTGCGGGCGAAGTTGGCAAGCGTCTCACCTTCCGGCATGGCGCTTGCCCGGCCCGGCGTGCGGGTCAGCACCACGGATTGCGCTACACCGGGTAGCGTTAGTTCCTGGCCGAGCGTTGCCGCCGCCGCCGCAAAGGAAGGCACGCCGGGGGTAACGCTGTAGGGAATATCAAGCTCGCGCAGGCGGCGCAGCTGTTCGCCCATGGCGGACCACACTGATAAATCGCCGGAGTGCAGCCGGGCGATATCCTGGCCTGCGGCGTGGGCGGTTTGAATTTCCTGCATGATATCATCGAGTGACAGCGGCGCGGTGTTGATGATGCGCGCGCCGTTAGGGCAGTGCTCGAGAATTTCTTCGGGAACGAGCGACCCTGCATACAGGCACACCGGGCAGGCGGCGATCAGGTCGCGCCCGCGCAGCGTCAAAAGATCCGGCGCGCCGGGGCCTGCGCCAATAAAATGAACCGTCATAATCCAACTCCTTGCGCCGCTGTGGTGGCCACCGCGGCCGTGGCCTGTCTATCGTTTGAAACCGTGCGCGGGCCTAAAAGCCGCGCCCCGCTGCCTGCGGTCAGCAGCGCTACGGCTTCGGCCACGCTGCCGGTGCCTTTTTCGCGCAGGCTGTAGGCGGAATGAGTCAGCGTGGCAACGCTTGCCAACTCGGCATCCGCTACGCTTATTACCGAAATGTTGCGGGCGCTGCCCAGCGCTTCAACCAGTGGCAGCATACTGTGTGCTGCCGCCAACTGGTCGATAGGGCCGTACTGGGCAATCAATTGATCCAGCGCCTGTTCCAGTGACTCAAGCGTTGCCTGCTGGCGAAAGCCGAACCCTGCGACTTTTAGTGCCTGCTTAGCCACTGTTTGCTTGGTCATCGAACGCCACGCCACTGCACAATCGGGTAGCTGGATTTCCAGCCCCGGCGGGTGCCCATGGGCGCGGCGTGGGCTAGTTCCAGGCGCAGCAGTTCGCCGCCCGCCTGTTGTTGCCAGTGCGCCAGCAAGGCTTCGGATTCCAGCGTGACCGCGTTGGCCACTACGCGTGTGCCGCTAGGCAACACCTGCCATAAAGCGTCCAACAGTTCCTGAGAAAGCCCGCCGCCGATAAACACCGCATCAGGCAGCGGCGCATTCTCAAGCACCTCCGGTGCGCGGCCTTCGTTTACTTCCAGCCAATCAACGCCGAGGTTTTCTGCATTACGCCGCGCCCGCGCGGCGCGCTCCGGATGCTGCTCGAAGCCGATGGCCTGATTATCCGGGTGGGCCAGCAGCCACTCAATGGCGATAGAGCCAGAGCCAGTGCCGATATCCCACAGCCGGTCGCCGGGCTGGGGGGCAAGTGCGCAAAGCGTTAAGCTACGCACGGCTTGCTTGGTGATCTGCCCATCGTGCTCAAAAAAGCTATCAGCCAGGCCAGGCGTTAAGGGAATTGCGGGGCCGTTGCCCGCGACTTCGATGCCGACCGCCACCGGATGGGCGATATCGTCGGGTAGCGTGTCATCCACGCGCAGCGTGCGGATGCGCTCATCTTCACCGCCCAGAGTTTCCAGCACGTTGAGCCTGGAATCCCCAAAGCCGAATGTTTTCACCAGCGCGGCCAATTCAGCTACAGCGGCACCATCGCGTAACAGCACCAGCAAGCGCCTGCCGCTTTGCAGGTAGGGTCGAATGCGGGTAAGCGGTTTGGCGTGAAGGCCCAGGCAGGTGCAGCGCTCCAGCGGCCAGCCCAGTCGGGCCGCCGCCAAGCTAAAGGTCGAAGGCGATGGCACGGCGATCCATTCACTGGCTTCCAGGTGGCGCGCCACGCTAGTGCCCGCCCCGAACCAGAACGGGTCGCCGGAAACCAGCATGACTACCCGGCGGCCACGCTCGTTGAGAAGTGCGGGGATGCCATCAAGAAACGGTACCGGCCACTCGCGAATATCCGCGTTTAGCGGGGGAAGAAGGCGCAAATGGCGGCGGGCGCCGAACACTATTTCGGTACGTTCAAGCTGCTCGCGGCTTGCCGCTGTCAGGCCCGCTGTGCCACTCTCCCCCCAACCTAACAGTGTGAGCCACGGAGCCTTATTAACCTCAGCCATGATAAACGTCCTGATTCTTGGGGGTACGAGCGAGGCCAGTGCACTGGCCAGCGCCGTTAGCCAGCGCGGCATTCCAGCCATCTTCAGCTATGCAGGCCGCGTTAAAATGCCTAAAGCGCAACCGCTGCCTACTCGCGTGGGCGGTTTCGGCGGCGCCGACGGTCTGGCGGCTTTCATTACCCAACAGCGCATCACCCATATTATTGATGCAACCCACCCGTTTGCCACACAGATGAGCCATAACGTGTTGGCCGCCGCCCAGCAAACCGGCGTACCGGCGATTGCTCTGACCCGCCCCGCCTGGGTGCCCACCACTCACGATAACTGGCAACACGTGGCAAGTGTCGAAGAGGCAGTTAGCGCCCTCGAAGGCCCGCCCCAGCGCGTGCTGCTCGCCATTGGCCGCATGCACCTGGCCGCGTTTGCCGCACAACCTCAACACCACTATGTGCTGCGCCTGGTCGACCAACCAACCGCCCCGCTGCCGCTTGCCCACTTCACCACCACGGTGGATAGAGGCCCGTTCACCCTGGAAGGCGATTTAGCGCTACTCAAAACCCAACGTATCGAGCGCATCGTGTGCAAAAACGCTGGCGGCAAAGGTGCTGTTTCCAAACTTGATGCTGCCCACTCGCTTGGCGTGCCAGTTATCATGATCGACCGCCCGGCGCTGCCTGCTCGCCATGAAGTGCATAGCGTTGATGAGGTACTTGCCTGGCTTAATGATCGCTCTTGATCAAAGCGCTGAGCGCGGCGTATAAACCAACGGCTCACCATCTCGCTCAATTAACCGCGTCTGTTTTGAACCGACAATCACCAGCGTGCGCATATCGGCCATGTCCGGCGTGGCATCTTTTAAGGCCGTTACGCGGATTGATTCTTCCGGCGTGGAAACCGCGCGAGCGAAGATGACCAACCGTTCAGGCTCACACGCCTCGCGCAGCACCTCCAGGGTGCGCTCGAACCCTACTGGGCGCGATTTTGAGCGCGGGTTATAAAACGCCATCGCAAAATCGGCTTCAACGGCCAAACGCAGGCGCTTTTCGATCAGCGCCCAAGGCTTTAAGTTGTCGGATAAATTGATGCAGCAGAAGTCGTGGCCCAGCGGTGCACCCGCACGAGCGCTGGCCGCGAGCATGGCGGAAATACCCGGCAGCACCTGAATATCCAGCGCGCGCCACGCGGCATCGCCCGCTTCCAGCGCTTCGAATACCGCCGAGGCCATGGCGAATACGCCAGGGTCACCAGAGGAAACCACCACGACTCGGTGGCCTTCTAACGCCAGTTGCAAAGCCTGCTCGGCACGACGAATCTCTTCGCGGTTATCCGAGCCGTGGCGCGTAAGCCCTTCCCTCGGTGCTACGCGGTTAACGTAAGGCACATAGCCGACAACGTCGGTAGCATCCGAAAGCGCGGCGGACACTTCGGGGGTAATCATCGCCTCCGCACCTGGGCCCAGGCCGACAATTTTTAGCCAGCCGCTCATGGGCGCCTCCCGTTACCGTGTATCAGCACAATCGAGAAGTAAGGCACGCTCTCGCCAACGTCTACCAACGGCAGCACGCGCTGCTGCTCCATGGCGGCGTACTCAATCAACCACGCCTGGTCTTCCCGGCCCGCCTGTTTAAGCACCCGGCGCAGCTTGTTCAGGTTGCGCCCAATCTTCATGACCACCAGCGCGTCGGTATCGGCGATATGTTTGGCGAGCGTTTCTTCCGGTAGCGTGCCCATCAGCACGGTCAGAATATCGTCGCCCCAGGTAATCGGCTGCCCGGTCGCCGTCCAGGCGGCAGACATGCCGGTAATCCCCGGCACTACCGACACCGGCACCTGGTTGAGCAGGCGCGTATACAGGTGCATAAACGAGCCGTAGAAGAACGGGTCGCCTTCACAGAGCACCACCACGTTGTCACCGGCGTTGGCTATCTCGATCAGCTGGGCCACGCATCGCGAATAGAACTGCGAGAGCAGCGCGTTGTACTGCGGGTCGTCGAAAGGAATCTCTGTGGTGACCGGGTACTCCATCGGCAACTCAATGATGCCGGGGGCTAACAGCCCTTCAACAATGCTACGCGCATGGCCCTTGCGGCCCTTTTTACGAAAATAGGCAACATGCGTGGCGCCGCGAATCAGCCGGTCGGCGCGCACGCTCATCAAGTCCTGGCTGCCCGGCCCCAGGCCAACACCGTAAACCGTGCCCTGTGTGGATGCCTGAGTCATTCGACGCGATCCGCCATGGCGTTAATGGCCGCGACCGTCACCGCGCTTCCGCCCAAGCGGCCACGAACGATGCAGCTGGGAATGGCGGGCGTCGCCCATAGCGCTTCCTTGGATTCAGCGGCGCCTACAAAGCCTACCGGGCAGCCGATTACTGCCGCCGGGCGCGGGCAGCTTGGGTCTTCCAGCATATTTAAAAGATGAAACAGCGCGGTGGGCGCGTTGCCAATGGCCACCACGGCGCCTTCCAGATGCGGGCGCCATAGTTCTAGTGCTGCGGCCGAACGGGTGTTAGCCATTTCCTGGGCGAGGTGTGGCGTGCGCTCATCGTTCAGGGTGCAAATAATCTCGTTATTGGCCGGCAGCCGCTTGCGGGTGATGCCTTCAGAAACCATCCGTGCATCACAAAGAATCGGCGCGCCGCGTTCGAGTGCCGAGCGCGCTTTATTGACCGCGTCATTTTGAAAGTGAATATGCGCGGCCAACTCGACAAGCCCGGCGGCGTGAATCATGCGCACGGCAACGGTCTCTTCCTCAGCAGAAAAGCGCGCAAGGTCGGCCTCGCTGCGGATAATCGCGAAGGATTCCCGGTAAATCGCCGGGCCGCTTGTTTCATACGTATAGGGCACCCAAACTCTCCAAATATTCGACGACCTCAGTCTCGGTGAGGCCTATCTTAACGGGCGTGCTCTGGGCATCACCCTTAACAATAAGATTAAATCGGCCTGCCTGACCGACCAGGCACACGTCGGCCGATGAACGGCGGGCGCACCCCTTGGCGCAACCGGATATATGAACGCTGTGTCTTTTAACGTCGGGCGCTAACCGTTTAGCCAGCGGCTGGGTAGCAACGCTTGCCTGAGCGCAGTAAGGCGCGCCGGGGCAGGCATCCATCAATAAGCGCGTATCCTGATTATCGCTGATTAAGCCTTTAACCGGCTCACTTGCACCCTTGACCCATAACCGTCGCCACGGCGTTACGCGTATATGGCTCACCGCCGCAGGCGTAACCGCTGCCCGCAACTCATCAGCGGCTACGCGCCCAAACGGCAGCCCGTAAACCATCCCCGCTTGATACTCGCCAAGCGCCAGCGCCGCGCCCTGCGTTGCATTCTCCATGGCAGAAGCGCTTGCGGGGCGCATTTTAGCAGGTGACCACGCGGGAAGCGGCACTTTGTGCCGCCTCATCCGCCCGGCGTCATTTCCGCCGCTTTCTACAAACCAGTGTGTCAGGCGTATTAAATGCTCAATGGCCGCCTCAATAGAGCCCACCGGGGTACCGCAGGCCTGGCCTTCGACGCGCACTATCAGCCCGCCTTCTATTGCGCGTTCCACTCGAAAATCAGCGGCGGTATCTCCCAATACCGCTAATTCACCCGCATCAATCGCAATACCAACTTTGCTAGGCATCGCGGCCAACTCGCTGCCTCGCGCCTGTAACAAGCGGGCAAGTTGATGCGTGTCATCGCCCGCCTGCCAGCCGGGTGCCAGCAGGCATTGGGGTTGCTGCTCGGTGGCGGGCTCCGCGCTGACCAATTCGTGCGCGACCAAAAAGTCCATTAACGGCGGCCATGTGCTTTCCGAGACGCCGCGCAGCTGAATATTGGCGCGGCTGGTTAACTCAATTAACCCATTGCCATAGGTTTCCGCTGCATCGCACAGCGCGAGCATCTGCGCTTTGGAAAGCTGGCCGAGCGGTGGGCGCACGCGCACTAACCAGCCGTCGCCGGTTTCCATGGGCTGCCAGGCGCCGGGGCACCAGCCTTTGATCAGCGGACTAGTGCTCATAAACTGGCGGTTTCCCTGGCTTCGTCCATTTCCAGCAGCAGGTCTTGCAGCGCGTCGCCGTGCTTGCCGGGTTCCTGCCACATGCCGCGCTGGGCGGCCTCCAACAGCCGCTCGGCCATCTCTTCAAGGGCTGCGGGGTTATGCTCACGTAAAAACTGCTGGTTGGCCTCATCCAGCACCAGCGCTTCGCTCACCTGGGCGTACTGGTAATCCGCCACCAAATCCGTGGTGGCGTCGTAAGCAAACAGGTAGTCGACCGTGGCGGCCATCTCAAACGCGCCCTTGTAGCCGTGTTCGCGCATGGCGTTGATCCACTTGGGGTTCAACACGCGCGAGCGAATGACCCGGGCAAGTTCCTCTTTGAGCGTGCGAATTTTGGGTACGGCGGGGTTGGCGTGGTCAGCGTGATAGATCTCCGGCGCCTGACCGCTCAGCGAGCGGGTAGCGTTGGCCATACCGCCCTGAAAGGCGTAGTAGCTGTTGGAATCGAGAATATCGTGCTCGCGGTTATCCTGATTCTGCATTACCGCGTCGAGCCCTTTGATCTGCTGCTCAAAGGCGCCGCGAGCGGCAGTGCCGGACTCCTTAAACTGACCGTAAGCGTAGGCGCCGGTACCCAGGTAGGCCTCGGCCAAGTCATCGGCATCGCCCCAGCTTCGGTTTTCAATCAGCCGGTTCAGGCCTGCGCCATACTCGCCAGGCTTGCTGCCAAAAATACGGTAGCTCGCTTCCTGGGCGGCCATTTCGGCACTTAACCCTTGCGCTTCAAGGGTGTGCTGGCGTTCAACCACGGCGGCGCGAATGGTGTTGCTATCGCCTGGTTCTGCATAGCTGGCAACCGCTTGCACGGCGGCATCAAACAGGCGAATCACGTTCGGAAAGGCATCGCGAAAAAATCCGGATACGCGCAGCGTGACATCCACCCGTGGCCGGTTAAGCAGCATTGAAGGGATTACTTCAAAATCGATCACCCGCTGAGAGCCCAACGACCATTTGGGCCGCACACCCATCAGGGCAAACGCTTGCGCGATATCGTCGCCGCCGGTGCGCATGGTCGCGGTCCCCCAGATGGAGAGCCCCAAGCGTCGTGGATAGTCGCCGTGATCCTGCAGGTAGCGTTCGACAAATGCCTGAGCGGACTTTTCCCCCAGCGTCCAGGCAGCAGGCGAAGGGATCGAGCGGTTATCCACGCTGAAAAAGTTGCGCCCGGTGGGCAGCGTATCCAACCGCCCCCGGCTCGGCGCACCGCTCGGTCCGGCGGGCACGAAAATCCCCTCAAGCCCATCCAGCAGCGAGCCAACCTCCATCTTTACGCCCTGCTGCATGGCGGCCCACAGCTGCTCGCGGGCAAATTTAAGCTGCTCGGCCGTGGCCGGATAATGTTGCGAGAGCGTTGTAAGGCAACCTTGAGCCAACACATAGTCGGCCACCAGCTCTTCGCCGAGCAGCTCCAGCCGCTCGCGGGTATCAGCGCCGGTTCGCCAGGCAGCGGTTAGTTTGCCTGCCAGCACGGCCGGTTTAGGGCCAAGCCAAGGCTCGCTGCCCGCCGCCAGCGGGTCGAAGTCCTCACCCAGCACCAAGTCAGCGGCCAGATTGTGCAGCAAACCGCGGCTTGCCACCGCTTCACCACGCGGCAGCCTTAACAGGGCTACCAGCGTGGCCGCCCGTTTCTCCTCGGGCGGTAGCGTGCCCAGTATGTGCAGGCCGTGGCGAATCTGGGCTTCCTTGATATCGCACAAAAAGGTGTCCAGCTCGTTGAGAATTTCGCTGTCACAACTGCTATTCACCGCGTGGGCAAGTTCTTGATCGATGCCGGTTGCCCGTAGGTGAGCCAATATCTGCTCGCGAATCAGCGCCTCACGGCGCGGGTCCATATCCAGCGCCTGATAATACTCATCGGTAAGCGCTTCAAGCTCGGCCATGGGGCCGTAAAGTTCAGCGCGCGCCAGCGGCGGCATCAAGTGATCGATAATCACTGCTTGGCTTCTGCGCTTGGCCTGGGCGCCTTCGCCGGGGTCATTAACAATAAACGGGTAGAAATGCGGCAACGGCCCGAGCGCGATATCCGGCCAGCATTCGGCGCTTAGCGCGGTGCTTTTGCCCGGCAACCATTCCAGATTGCCGTGCTTGCCCACGTGAATCACCGCCTCGACCTGATAGTGCTCGCGCAGCCAGAGGTAAAACGCCAGGTAGCTATGCGGCGGCGCCAGCTCCATATCGTGGTAGGACTGGGTCAGGTCCTCAATAAAGTCGCGCTCGGGCTGGATGCCCACGAAGGTTTCGCCCAAGCGGATACCCGAAATCATCAGCCGCCCCTGGCGGCATTTTGGGTCATCTTGCGGCGCGCCCCAGCGGGTCCATATCGTTTTCTGAAGCGCGGCGGGCAGGGTTTGAAACCAGGCCAGATAATCCTCAACGCTGATGCTTTGCCAGCAAGCGCGTTGATCCAGACTGTCATGATCGTTAGTAACGGCGCCCTGGAGCAGGCGAATCAGCGCATCGCCGCTTTCCGGCAATTCGCTTAGCGGATAACCGGCACCTTTCAGGGCATTTAAAATGTGCAGCGTAGAGGCCGGTGTATCCAGCCCCACGCCGTTACCGATACGCCCATCGCGGTTGGGGTAATTGGCCATAATCAGCGCGACGCGCTTTTGGGCATTGGGCGTTTGGCACAGCGCGCAAAACCGCCGGGCCAGTTTGGCCACAAAGGCAGCGCGTTCTGGGTGCAGCGTGTGGTGCGTGACTGAGAGCTGGGCGCGAGCGTTATAGTGCGCCTCAGCTTTAAATCCAACGGCACGGGTGATAATCCGCCCGTCCATTTCGGGTAGCACTACCTGCATGGCGACATCACGACTATGCAGGCCTGCGGCCATGCCCTGCCAGTCATCCGCCGTACTGCTGGCGAGTATCGCCTGAAGCACCACCGGCCGCCCGATAAAAAGGCTCTCATGAAGATTGCTGCCCAGCTCATCTGCTGCATTGGCGTCATCGGCGGTACGGTTTACCGAAAAGCCGGTGGTATTGACCACCAGCATGGCGCCGGTTTGCTCAATGAGGTGATTGGCGAACGCGATGCAGGGGCCTTCTTTTAAAGAGGCCACCGCGACGGCTAACGGCTCAAGCCCTTCGGCTTTCAGCGCGTCGATCATGCCGTCGAGCACAGCGGTATTCGCGCCTTGCAGGTGGCTGCGATAAAACAGCAGCAGGCACACCGGGCGCTCTGCAATACGCTGGTCACGCCACTCGCTTAGGCTGACCGCTTGCTGGCCGTTGGCTTGGGGTGCGTAAATTATCGCCGCCGGAATCACTTTAGGCTCTTGCCACGAATACTCATGCGCCAGGCATTCACTTCCGATAAAGCGCAGCAGCTGCTCGGCGTTATCCACGCCGCCTTCGCGCAAATAGCGCCATACGCGGTAGGCATCGTCAAAGGCAATGCTGGAGTCTTCCAGCAGGGCATCGTCCGGGGCATCACAGCCGGGCACCAGAATCAGCTGGCGCTCGGGCTTGGCAGCCGCCCAGGCCAGAAGCCGCTCGTAGCCGTACTGCCAGTAGCCCTTTCCGCCCAGCAGTGACACCACCACCAAGCGGGCTTTTTCCAGCACGCGGTCTTCGTAAAGATCAAACGCCGCCGGTTTCACCAGGTTCATCCAGTTCGCCAGCCGCACCGAGGGGTAATCATCGCCCAGGCGATCAACCGCCTGGGCCAACGCCGACAAGTTACTGTCAGCGGCGGACATAATCACAACCTCGGCGGGGCTTTGCTGCAGGTCGATGATGCCTTCATCATCAACAAAGCCCCCCGGTTTGGCGGCGAAAAGATGCATTAGGCGCTTACCGACGTCTCAGCGCTGGCCAGCGCCTTATGAATTTCATCGCTGTTCAGCGTTTTACCAATAATTACCAGCTGAGTCTGGCGCGGCTCGTCCTGAGCCCACAGGCGATCAAAATAGCCGTCCAGGCGCTCGCCAACGGCCTGGATGACTCGGCGCATGGGCTTACCGGGGATCGCCGCAAAGCCCTTGGCGCGATAGATTTCCTGGGTTTTCAGCAGATGCTGAAGCTTAGCCGCCAGCTCATCGCCATCGACTTCGCCCAGCGTAATCACGCAGGAGTCAAAGTTATCGTGGGCGTGATCGTGGTGGGCGCCTTCGGCATGGTGCTTGTCGTGATGGTTGGTAATCTTGTCGATATGCTCTTCACTGGCCGCACCAATGCCCATCAGGGCTTCCAGTTGGGCCGTGTCAGTCGCTAGCGTTTGGTCGATAAACAGCGTTTTGACCGATGCGGGTACCCGCGCCTGTACCAGCGCTTCAACACGGGCTTTTTCGTCGGCGTTCAGCAGGTCGGTTTTACTGACCAGCACTAAATCCGCCGCACTTAGCTGGTCATCCAGCAGTTCGCGCAGGCTGGGGTCGTGATCAAGGCTGTCATCGGCCAGGCGCTGGGCGGCAACTTTTTCTTCGTCGTTGGCAAACCGGCCCGCAGCGACGGCAGGCCCGTCGATCACCGTGATAATCGCATCCACGGTGCAGTGCTGGCGGACTTCCGGCCAGTTAAACGCCTGCACCAGCGGCTTGGGCAAGGCCAGCCCGCTGGTTTCGATCAGGATGTGGTCGATATCATCACGCCGCGCCACCAGTTGTTTCATCACCGGCAAAAACTCTTCTTCCACCGTGCAGCAGATGCAGCCATTGGCCAGCTCGTAAATGCTGCCGTCTTCACCGGAGGCGATTTGCTCACCCTCGTCACTTTCTTCGTCACAATCCAGCGCACAGCTACGCAGCAGGCTTGAGTCGATATCCTGCTCGCCAAACTCATTGACGATAACGGCAATTCGCTTACCGGTGATCTGGCGCAGAATATTGGCCAGCAAGGTGGTCTTGCCGCTACCCAGAAAACCGGTCACAACCGTGGCGGGGATTTTATTTAACTGCATGCGAGGATTCCTCAATTTGGGGGCTTGCGGCCGTGGCCTGCGCTGAATCGTTGCCAAGAGCGTGGCTAAACAGACGCGCTACCGCCGCAGGATTATTCGGGAAAAACAGATGTAAGTAGGTCGCCGTCAGGCGCCCGGCCCGGTAAATTGGCTCGCCGGGCGCTGGGTGGCGCTGGCGGCGCCCGTAAGCCATTGGCTCAGGCGTTTGCTCGGCCATGGAGCGATGGTGGGCATGGCCGCGAACCGGCCCTTCGGGTAGCTCGGCAGTCTGCATGCCTTGGCAGCCGCGACGCCCGCGCATGGCACCGTGCCCCGGCAGTAAACCGAGCATGGAGTGAGGGTTCTCAGCATAGTCGGTTAACGTTTCCAGGCTATACAGCATGCCACCACACTCGGCGAGGATGGGTTTGCCCGCGCTAAAGAAGCCTTTAATGGCATCGCGCATGGCGGTGTTCGCCGCAAGCGCCTGCGCGTGAAGCTCCGGGTAGCCGCCAGGTAGCCAAAGGGCATCGCATTCGGGCAGTTCGGCATCGCTCAGCGGCGAGAAAAAGCGCACCTGCGCGCCCATCTGCGCCAGCAGATCCAGGTTGGCCTGATAGATAAAACTGAACGCCGCATCGCGGGCTACGCCTATCGTTTGCCCTGTTAGCACTTGCGGCACAGCGGGAAGCACCTCAGTAGAAGCACTAAAGCTGACCGGCGCAAGCGTGGCGAGCGCATCCAGCAGCCCTGCGGTTTCCAGCGCCTGCGCCCCGGCTTCAAAGCGCATTTCCAGGTCGTCGCGAATCTCTTCCGCCTGCACCAAGCCCAGATGGCGCTCGGGAAGTGCCAGTTCAGGGTCGCGTGGTACGGCAGCTAAAAACGGTATGGCTTCAGGCAGCGCGCCTTCAATCAGCTCACGGTGGCGCTGCGAGCCACAGTTATTGGCAATCAGCCCGGCAAAATGAATATCGTCGCGAAAGCCAGCCAGCCCTGTTACCAGCGCAGCGGCGGTTTGGGCCATGCCTTTAACATCCATCACGATGGCCATGGGGATGCCGAACAGCGCGGCTAAATCGGCGCTGGAAGGCTCGCCGTCAAACAGGCCCATGGCGCCTTCCACCAGAATCAAATCGGCTTCAACAGCGGCTTCATAAAAGCGCTGGCGGCAGTAGGCTTCGCCTGCCATCCATAAATCGAGCTGGTCAACCGGCTGGCCCGAGGCCTGAGCGAGTATTTGCGGGTCCAGGTAGTCCGGACCAGTTTTAAATACCCGCACCACCTTGCCCTGATTACGCAGCAGCCGCGCAAGCCCAGCGGTGACGGTGGTTTTACCCTGGCCTGAGGCCGGTGCCGAGATAAACAGCGCGGGGCAGCGGGCGGAAGGTGTACTCATCAGTACTCAATCCCCGGCTGGGCTTTAACGCCGCCGCGAAACGCGTGACGCTCATCCTGCACGGTGCTGATAGTGTCTGCTACTTCCTGAAGCGGCTGGGCCATGGTGCGCCCGGTAATAATCACATTCTGATGCGCTGGGCGGCGCTGCAAGGCTTCTACCACCGGCACCGGGTCCAGGTAGCCGTACTTGAACATGTAGCTCATTTCGTCCAGCACGATGATGTTGTAGGCCGGGTCTTCCAGCAGGCCCTTGGCGATTTCCCAGGCGGCTTCGGCGGCTTGAATATCGCGCTCGCGGTCCTGGGTTTCCCAGGTAAAGCCCTGGCCCATGATGTGCCAGTCAAGCCTTGGGTGGTCACGAAAGAACAGGTATTCGCCGGTTTCGCGCCGCCCTTTAATGAACTGAATGACCGCGCCTTTCTGACCATGCCCCAGCGAGCGCGCCAATGTACCGAGCGCCGAGCTGCTTTTACCCTTGCCGTTGCCTTTGAGCAGGATTAACACCCCGCGCTCATCAATAGCGCGGCTGATGCGCTCGTCGACCACCTCTTTTTTGCGCTGCATGCGGTTTTGGTGATTGCTATCGCTCATGCTGACTCCTGGGTGGGCATGGCCCAATAGTGGGCGCCTAGCTGCTGGGCAAGGCGCGCGGCCTGGCCACGTTTTACAAATGAGTATTCGGTATCCATCACCACGCAGTCGCCCAGTTTCGGCAGGTCTGCAACGGATTCGCGGGTGCGTCCGTCGGTGATCAAGTAAGTGCGTATATGCAGGCCAGGCTCACGGCTCTGCCACTGGCGAATCAACCGCCCAGCCTCCTCTACCACTTTACGCAGCGGTGTACCGCCCCCGCCATCGGCACTATTCAGCGTCGCCTCCAGGCTTTTGGGGGCGCGTTGGCGGGTGAATAACGCTGTCACCGTATCGTTGCCAAAGCCTAATACGGCCATCTGCTCGCGCGCGCTGTACGCTTGGCGGGTCAGGCTATCGACCCAGCCCTTGGCTTGGCCCAACAAGCGCTTACCCAACGTCGAGCCGGAGGTATCCAGCAGTACCAAATGCAGCACCGGCTGCCCGGTGCGCGCTTTTTGATAACGCAACTGCCGCCAGGGCCATTGGCCGCGATTGGCGATCAGCGTAGCAAACCAGTCTGGCCGAGAGCTCAGCGCAGCCCTGGTTCGCCCCTGGCCCGCTTCATCGCCCTTGCGCCTACCACCCAGTGATAGCGGCTGCTTAGCCACAGACCGGTGGGAAGAAGGAACCAAGCGTAGCGTAGGGAGATCAAGCGGCTGGCTATCCCGCATATTCTGCGCCACGGGCGGCATGGCGCCCCACTGCCCTTGCTCGCCAGAATGTCCACTGGCAGACGACTGAACGCCAGAAGGCTTTTCATTTGGCGTGGACGAAGGCGGTGGAGAAGACGGCGGCGTTGATGGCGGTGTCGGTGGCGGTGTGGAAGATTCACGCGTACGCCGATGGGCCAATACCCACGGCTCCACGGTATCGACATCGTCCTGGATGATCGTATCGCTTCCCCGCCAAGCGGCGTGGGCTTGGGCGGCGCGGTGCCAGGTAACATCGGCACGCAGGCCTTCAACGCCGGCCTCTTCACAGCGCTTGGCGATGTGCGCGTAAACCCAGTCAGGTGCTGTAACGGCAGCAAGCGTGCGGCGCGCCTGCTCGATACGTTCACGCAGGGCTGACTGCTCATCAGCGTAGTCGGCGATAAAGCGGTCAGGGTCACGGTCAAAAGCATCGCGCTGCTGCACGATGGCGATGCGTTCTTCGATACGGATGGAGGCAGGCTGTTCCAGACAGAGGCCAAAGCGGTCGAGCAACTGCGGGCGCAGTTCCCCTTCATCCGGGTTCATGGTGCCAATCAGG
Organism: Halomonas sp. 72; assembly: GCF_052379785.1. Taxonomy (NCBI): domain Bacteria; kingdom Pseudomonadati; phylum Pseudomonadota; class Gammaproteobacteria; order Oceanospirillales; family Halomonadaceae; genus Halomonas; species Halomonas sp. 72. The sequence goes on from NZ_JBQSYY010000026.1 coordinate 16,613, forward strand.
CTAAAGCGTGCCGCGTGGGAGTGACTGATACCGTCGCGTTCGACGATATTGACCCCACTGGCAGCCACATCCAGCAGCAGATCAACCAGCGTGTCAGCGAGCAGATTGACTTCATCGACGTACAAAACGCCGCCATGGGCTTTGGCCAACAGCCCTTCGTGAAAGGTGGCTTCGCGCTCGTTCAATACCTTTTGCAGGTCCAGGCTACCGGTCAGGCGGTCTTCGCTGGCGCCCAGCGGCAGAGTAACAAACGGCGACGTGTCGCCCTGACCTGATTCTGGAAGTAGTGCGGCCAACGCGCGGGCGAGGGTCGATTTTGCGCTGCCTCGCGGGCCGCTAATCAGCACCCCGCCAATGCGCGGGTTAATCACGTTCAGAAGCAGCGCTTTTTTAAGCGATGCCTGGCCGACGACGGCGGTAAAGGGAAACTCAACCACAGGCATCACCATGGGCAGAAGGAACATTAACTTGATTTAACAAGAAGATATTGAGCTACTCAGCGCCCTAACAAGCGAGTAAAGCGCCTACTTTACAAGCGGGTAAACCTAATACATTAAGCGACGCATGGACACTGCAACACACGTGAAAGTTATTCATCACTGACAAGAGAATAACGATAGAGCCAAACGCCGATAAAATGACTACAATAACCGCGCATTATACAGGATGGCACCAGGGTGTAGCCACCTCCCCGCTTAAGCAAGTCATCAATCGCAAAGGTTTTTCGTGCTTTATCGTCACGTCTTCGGCAGTCTGTCGAGTTTTATATCCATCGGCACCCGGAACACCATCCCATGAAGCCCTTCCCCGCCCTACCTGCTACCTCGTTTACGCTATGAAAGCGGTTGCGATGCAAAGTACCCAAGCACCGCGCGCTCAGGCGCACTGGTTTTGGCTTGCCCCCCTGGTATTGCTGGTAGCACTGCTCGCCGGTACGGCGATTGGTGAAACCTCGATTCCTGTGGATACGATTCTCAAGGTATTGGCTAACCATCTTCTGGGCGCTAACTACGCCGTTGATCGCATTGATGCCGGTATTATCTGGAACTACCGCTTAAGCCGCGCCATTGTGGCTGCGTGTTGTGGCGCCGCGCTGGCGCTGGCCGGAGTGGTGCTTCAAGCGTTGCTGCGTAACCCCCTGGCGGACCCGTACTTGATGGGTATTTCTGCAGGCGCCTCAACCGGTGCCGTAGCCGTTACCGTAGCGGGGCTTGGTGCGGGTGCTTTCACTTTATCTGCTGGGGCGTTTGCCGGGGCAGTACTTGCCTTTGGCCTGGTGGTACTGCTTGCCCATGCAGCCAGCAGCGGGACTGGCGGTGGGCGCAGCACCCAAGCCGCCGGGGCTATTATTCTGGCGGGCATTGCAGGCTCTCAACTGTTTAACGCGCTGACCGCCTTCATCATTACCAAGTCGGCCAGCGCCGAGCAGGCACGCGGCATCATGTTCTGGCTACTGGGCAATCTTTCCGGCGTGCGCTGGAGCGATGTCGTGATCGCTTTACCTGCCGCCCTGGGCGGCTTGCTGATTTGCCTTTGGCACCGCCGCGCACTGGACGCCTTTACCTTCGGCGCCGACAGCGCGGCGTCCATGGGTATCGCCGTACGCCCAACGCGGGGGCTGTTAATTATTGCGGTAGCGCTGGTGACAGCCATTATGGTGTCGATGGTGGGTGCTATTGGTTTTGTCGGCTTGGTCATTCCGCATGCCATGCGTTTTATCGTGGGCACCCAACACACGCGCCTGGTGCCCGCTTCGGCACTTGCTGGCGCCGTGTTTTTGATTGGCTCAGATATTCTTTCGCGCATTCTGGTGCCCGGCCAGGTACTGCCCATTGGGGTTATTACCTCGCTGATCGGCGCGCCAGCTTTTGCGTTGATTCTTGTTCGCGGCACGAGGAACCGATGAAATTAACCGCTGAACAGCTGGGCTGGAGCGTACATGGGCGCACGCTTTTAAAGGACGTTTGCCTGGACGTTGCGCCCGGCCAAACCTTTGGCTTGATTGGCCCCAACGGCTCCGGCAAAACCACGCTGCTTCGCCTGCTGGCAGGTTTAAACAAACCCAAAACGGGCCATGTACACATGGGCGGTCAGCCGATCGCTAAAATGCGCCAACGCCATATTGCGCAGTCTATCGCGATGGTTGAACAGCAGGCGGAAACCACCGATAGAATTCATGTGCGTCAGGTGGTTGCACTGGGACGTACGCCATTTCTCACTGCGCTTCGCCCCTGGTCCGCCGAGGATGATGCGATTGTCGGCCAGGCACTGGATGACGTGGATATGGCACACATGGCGGACCGCCTCTGGCATACCCTTTCGGGCGGTGAGCGCCAGCGCGTTCATATTGCCCGGGCACTGGCCCAGCAACCCAAAATTCTCCTGCTGGACGAGCCCACCAACCATTTGGATATCCGCCACCAGCTCTCCATTCTTGAGCTGGTCAGGCAGTTGCCGATTACCGTTGTGATCACCCTGCACGACCTTAACCAGGCCATGGAGTGTGACCGCATTGGCGTGATGGACGGCGGACGACTGATCGCCAGCGGCCAACCACATGACGTGCTAACCACCCAGTGCTTACAAGAGACGTTCGGCGTGCATGCCCACGTGCTGGATGATCCCATTGACGGCAAACGGATCATGCGTTTTAGAAGCGCGGTTTAAACGCTTGGCGGCGGTGTAACGCTTTCTTTGCTAAGGTGTGGGTCCTTGTAACGGACTCTTACAATAAACGGGAAATCCACATGCGCATTTTGTTTACCGGTGGTAGCGGCAAGGCGGGTCGTCATGTAACGGCATACTTGCGCGACCAGGGCCACAGCGTCACCAATCTGGACTGGGTAGTTTCCGACGTGCCGGGCATCACTACGCTAAAGGTCGATTTGACCGACGCGGGTCAGGTATTTAATGCGTGCCAAGCCTATGCCAATTTCGATGAGCTAGAACCTGGTACCGGCATGCCACGCTACGATGCCATCGTTCACTTTGCCGCCATACCCGCCATTCTCCACCGGCCGGACAACGAAACCTACCGCATTAACACGTTAAGTACCTACCATGTGTTGGATGCGGCGACTCGGCTGGATATTCCCAAAGTCATTTTTGCTTCCAGCGAGACCACTTACGGCATTTGCTTTGCCGATGGAGTGAAGCAACCTGATTACCTACCGGTAGATGAAGAGCATCCCACAGTGCCGCAAGACAGCTACGCAACGAGCAAGGTGGTTAACGAAGTAACCGCACGCTCTTTCCAGGAGCGCTCGGGCATCGACATTTATGCCTTGCGCATTAATAACGTGATCGAGCCTCACGAATATCGCCAGAACTTCCCGGCCTATATGGACAACCCGGCACTGCGCCGCCGCAATATTTTTGCTTACATTGACGCTCGCGACCTGGGGCAGATGGTCGACTGCTGCCTGAAAACAGACGGCCTGGGTTACGAGGTGTTTAACGTCGCCAATAATGATCTGTCAGTAGGATTGAGCAATGCTCAAGTAGTGGAACGCTTCTACCCAAGCGTACCCATCAAGCAGGCAATGGGTGAATTTGAAACCTTTTACAGCAATGCAAAAGCCCGCCGCCTGGTCGGTTTCTCACCGCGCCATTCCTGGAGGGATGAGCTGGGGGAATGAGTTAAAGGAATAAGAAAAGAGTGGAGCTGGCGCAAAAATGGGCACTTTTCTGAAAAGTGCCCAGGTTTAGCCAAACTGGAGCGCCTACCGTTAGGCGACTAAACGCCGCCAGGTATTCGCGTAGGTGAGAACCTCTTCGCCCTGCCGTGCGGGAGGTATCAGCGCTGGCTCCACGAACGACCACTGGCGGCTGTCCTGGCCAAGAATCGCCGTGCCTTGCGTTGTTCCTGTACTGTCGGTACTGCCATACACGTTCTGAGCATGTTCGCTTCGCAGTGTCGCTAATACGTGCATATAGATCTTGTTGCCCGCAAAAGCGCCCTCCACAATAATGTCGCCTACTTGGCCTAACAAACTCAGACAACAGTCCGTCATCAACGCGCAGTAGACCGAGGCCAGGGCTGTTTTACCCGCGCCATTCAGCCGTTCGATTGGGCCGACGATCCGGCCGGTGCGGTGGCGAAAAGGCCCGCCCTGATCAACGAACGAGGGCAACGCAAATACCTCTTGGTCCATGACACGCTTCAGATCGACCAGCTCACCGTTAGCATCTCCACGTAACGTCTCCCACTCGCGCCCTCCCATAAAGCGAATGGTGGGCACAGGGGCACCGAAAGCGCTTACGTTGATCAGCATGTCGCGGGCCTCATCCAGCCCGTTAATGGCAGCACCAACTCCGCAGATAACGGTCCAGGTGCCGCTTGAAACAACGGCAAAAGGCGCTGCACGGTTCAAAAGATGGGGCACCAGCGAAGCGTTACTATCGTGAATACCGTTCAACACCTGGCAGCTATCCGGCAAACCGAGTGACTCGGCCAGCTCAGGCCGAACCGGGCCAAGCGATGCTCCTGTCGGTAAAATCGTAGGCAGCAGTGCTCGCCAGCCAAGCTGCTCTACCAGCGACGAGTAGTCACTTTTATGGGGGTTCCAAAGATCCGTATGGCAGCCGAGCGACGTGGCCTCCCCGGCTTTTATACCGGTTAATCGCCATCCCCAGTATTGGGGATACATCAAGATATCCGTGACCTGCTCAAAGTCTTCGGGCCACGCCTGTGAAAGCCAGTACAACTGACGGCCCAGGTTGAGCCCACCCGCCAAATCAGGACTACCTGTCTCCACGAAAGATGGCCGCACGCCGCGGTAGTCATTATTCAGTGCCGCGCACAGGTCACTCTCATAATCAGGGATCGGTAGCGCCAGCTCGTTGCCCGCCATACACGCCGCTGTAGCGCCATGAGTAGTCACACCGATGGAAACGACATGATAGTCACGAGCGAGGTCAGCCAGAGCTGCTTTCAGCCAGTCCCAGATAGCCTCCGTATCGATATGCGGATAGCGGCCGTTCCGACAAACCTCATTGCCCCGGCGTTTTTCCACCAACACTTTACCGCCATTTTCTCCAAGGCTGAGCGCGCAGAGTTTGATGTTGGTCTTGCCGATATCAAGTACCGCCAGTACCGATTGATGCTGTTGTTGAGTCATGGCAGGTAGAAAACCTCGGTTAGCGGCTGTGCTTCCGGCTCAAAAGAGTCGCGCTGGGTTTCCATAATGTCCGCCATGTATGCCCACCACCGCTGCATTACCGGGTGGGCTTTTAGCGCTGCTTCATCTAGCGGGCCTTCCGTTTCAAAGCTGGCAAACAGTTGCAGCGTTTGGGGATGTAGAAAGATGTGGTAATTGAAGATACCGCAGGCTTTCAAATGTGCTTGAAGTTCAGGCCAGAGGGCATCGTGGCGGGCGCGATATTCGGCTTCGCAACCTTGATGTAGCTGCATAACAGAGGCGTGGATCATTTGCGTTGCTCCCGCGCTGCCCGCAACCGCCCCGCCACCAGCGGAATACTGATCACGCAAATCAACATGGCGCCGATAATAATCGTCATCACGATACCCGGCACATTGAGCAGACCAAGCCCGAAGGTCACCAGGCCCATCAAGAAGACGGCAATGACGACGCCCACCATGCTGCCAGAGCCACCTAGAATACTTACCCCACCAAGCACGACCATCGTGATGATGCTCAGCTCCCAGCCAAAGGCGATAGAGGGTCGCGTGCTTCCTAAACGCGACGTCAGCAACACCGAGGCAAGCCCCGATATAGCCCCTACCATGACAAACAGAATCAGCTTGTGCTTGTTGACCTTAATGCCGGAATAGAGGGCCGCCGTTGGGTTATTACCGATGGCGTAAGTACGGCGGCCAAAATTGGTGTGATGTAGCAACCCATAAAATATCAGCGCCATCCCCATGAAAAGGGTGAATTCAAAGGAGAACACCCAGTAAACGTAGCCCTGACCGAAGAATTCAAAACCACTGGGGTAGTTAGTGAATGCGCCATCGCCAAGAATGACGTAGGTAATACCTCGATAGAGGCTCATGGTACCAATGGTGACGACAATGGAGGGTATACCGAAGTGGGTGACCACTAAACCATTAAACAACCCGCAGATAACGCCCACTGAAACGGCCACAAACACCAGCCCGCCCGGCCCCATGCCCGCTTCGGCAGCCAGCCCCATGCTCACCGAGGAGAGCGCAATGATAGAGGCGACAGACAGGTCTATCTCCCGGCAGATAATCAACATGGCCATGGGCAAGGCGATGATGGCTTTTTCAGTAAAGTTAAAAGTAGCGTCTGAGAGGTTCCAGGGATCAAGAAAATAGGGCGTGGCAAGGCTGTTAAACAGAAACACCAATACCGTTACCAATAATAAAAAAGTTTCCCAGCGCAACAGATGACGCAGCCAATGGTTGGACAAGCGATTAGGCACAGCCGTTTGAGTCATGGTATTTGCCATTGGTCAGGCCTCCTGATGCTGAGCGGGCGTGGCGCGTGTGCTCACCGCCCGGCGCAAAATAATACGTCCCTTGCTTCGCTCAGCCATTGAGTTGGCAATGACGGCGATGATGATAACGGCGCCAGAAATAGCCATCTGCCAAAACGGTGAAACACCCAGCACCGGTAAAGCATTATTGATGACACCCAGAAACAGAGCACCCAGCGCGCAGCCGAGTACGGTGCCGACCCCACCCATAATGCTGATACCGCCAATCACACACGCCGCAATCACCTGTAGTTCGAAGCCGTTCGCGACATCCACATAGGCAACCGCGTAGCGCGACACCCAAAGGTAACCGCACAGCCCCGCCAGCATGCCGGACACCACAAAGGCCTTGAATTGCACTTTGCCAACGCTCACGCCGGTGTAGAAAGCAGCGACAGGATTTCCGCCAGACGTAAAGAAATCGCGTCCGACGCGCAAATGGCGAGTAGCGAAATAGAAAGCAGCGACCACGATGATACCGATCCAACTCATCATCGGCATGCCCAACACCACCGTGCGTGGCAAGCTGATAAAGTCAGCGCTCATCTGATGGGCATTCACCCAGGCACCATCTGAAAGCAGAAAAATAGTACCGCGATAGATACTCATCGTACCCAGTGTTACGACAATGGCAGGCACACCAACAACCCAAACAAAGAACCCATTAATGGCACCAAGACAAGCCCCCATTGCCATGGCAAAAAGTATCAATAACGGCACCGGCACGCCGGGATAGGCGGCATTGATCATGCCCACCACCATCCCCGTTAAGGCCAGATTGGCGGCTACCGACAAGTCGATACAGCGGGTCAGGATAACCAGCATCTGGCCCATCGCCAGAATCATCAGAATAGAGGTATCGTTGAAGGCACTGACCAGGCTGTTCGGGCTTAGAAACGAGGGCGTGATAGCGCCCACCACTAATATCAACGCCAGGATTACCAGCGCCAGAAAACGCTCACGATGTTTAAGTAGCGCGGACATCATGCGGCCATTCCTCCAGTAGCTGCACCCACCACAGCTTCAGGCGTGGCAGTTGCGCGAGTAAATTCACGCACCATCAGGCCTTCGTGCATCACAATAATGCGGTCGGCCATACCGAGCACTTCAGGCAATTCTGAGCTGACCATAATGACCGCCAAGCCATCGTTAACCAGCTCTGACATAAAGTGATGCACCGCCGCTTTGGAACCGATATCAATACCTTTGGTGGGCTCATCAAGGACAATGATCTTTGGCCGTGTCGCGAGCCATTTGCCGATAACAACTTTTTGCTGGTTACCGCCTGACAGATTGCCTACTTTTTGATCCCAGCTTGAGGTCTTGACGTTAAGACGCTCGCCATAAGCCCGTGCCACGTCATATTCACGCGTCTCGTTTAATAAGCCCCAGCGGTTAAGCCGCCCAAGCTGTGGCAAGCTGATGTTTTGAAAGATGGGTAGATCCAAAATGACGCCCTGCTGTTGGCGCTCTTCCGGCACGTAAACAAGGCCTGCCTTGATTGCGTCAGCTGGCGAGCGGATAGTTACCGCTTTGCCATTAATGTGCACATTGCCGGTTGCTGCCTTCGAAAGGCCAAAAAGTGCCTGCATAATTTCAGTACGGCCAGACCCTACCAGTCCGTAAAAACACAGGATTTCACCCGCACGCACTTCAAAATTAATGTCGGCAAACTCGGTCGGGTGGTTCAAATTTTCTACCGTCATCATCGGTTCGCCGATAGCCACGGTCTGCTTGGGAAAGGTTTCGCTGACACTGCGCGCTACCATCATCTCAACCAGTTCTGCTTCAGTAACATCGCTGATCATGCCTTCGCCAGCAAAGGTGCCATCGCGATAAACGACATAGCGGTCGGCGATGGTAAAAATCTCATCAAACTTGTGTGTAATAAAAAGAATGGCCTTACCCGACTTCTTGAGGCGCTCAACGATGCCGTATAGCTCTTTGATCTCGTGGTGTGATAATGCGGCCGTTGGTTCATCAAGAACCACCACTCGGGCATCTACCGAGAGCGCGCGGGCAATAGCCACCATGTGCTTCTGGCCAATACTTAGCCCCCTCAAACGTGCTTTGGAGTCCAGGGGCGCATCAATATCAGCGAGGATTTCGCGAGTGCGCTCATACATGGCGGGCCAATCAAGCCGCCCCAAGCGACCGCGCGTCAGGTAGTTACCTGCGAATATGTTCTCAGTAACGGTCAGCTCGTCGAACAGCACCGTTTCTTGGTGGATAGCCGTGATGCCCAACTGGCGCGCGGCTTCAGGATCGTCAATGCAAACCACTTCGCCAGCGACCTGAATTTCTCCGCCATCGGGCTGATAGATGCCGGTCATGGTTTTGACCAACGTGGATTTTCCGGCGCCGTTCTCACCTACCAAGGCAGTCACCTGACCGGGATAGAGATCAAGCTTAACCCTGTCGAGAGCCGTCACGCCGGGAAACGTTTTGGTGACGTTTCTCAGCGCGAACACTGCTGTACTTTGTGTCATGGCTATTATCTTTGTTATTGGGTGTATTTATTTTTTGGTCAGGCGCTGCCGTAACAGCGCCAGCCCGATTTCGCGATTAAAAAATATCGGCAAAATCCTGAACATTGGTTGCGTCGTAGATGAAAGGCTCCGCCATGGCGGCACTGCCGTTCTCATCAAGCTGTGCAGTACCCATACGGCCCATGTCTACACTGGTTTCTGTTGCATTATCCATCACCAGGTTATAAGCGATGGTCGTTGCGGCGTAGCCCAAATCAATAGGATTCCAAATGGCAAAGTTATGCATGGCGCCGCTCTCCACGTGGCCAGCAAGCTCCGACGGCAGCCCCAAACCGGTGACATAAACCTCACCAACACGGCCTTCATCGCTCACCGCTTGCGCCGCGGCCAAAATACCGACCGTGGTTGGGGCGACGATAACGTCCAGATCAGGATGGTTACGCATTAGCGCTACCGCTTCGCGATAACTCTTGTCTGCCAGGTCGTCACCATAAACGGTGTCTACAAACTCAAGCTGGGGAAATTCCGGTAGCACTTTTTTCATCTCCTCAATCCAGACATTCTGGTTGGTCGAGGTAGGTGTCGCACTGAGAATAGCCATCTGACCCGAGCTAACGCCTTTGGCTTCTAACGCATCGGCCGCTAGCTGTACATTCATTCGGCCAATCAAATCATCACTGGAGGGGCTTAAGTGCACGCTGCGGCCCTCGGGTGCGACCCCAGAGTCCCAGGAAATCACTTTGATACCGCGCTGCTGGGCACGACTCAGGATAGGTACCAGCGCGTCCTGGTCGTTGGCGGAAACCGCGATAGCATCGACACGCTGGGCAATCAGCGAGCTGATTACCTCAATCTGGCCTTCAGCGGTTGTCGTGGTTGGGCCGGTGTAAATGATTTCTACATTACCCAGCTCTTCGGCTGCTTCCAGGGCACCTTCGTTGGCGGCCTCAAAGAAACCGATACCCATAGCTTTGACCACAAGGGCGATGCGTACATCATCTTCAGCATGGGCGGGTGCTAAGTAAGCAATCGACAGCAAAGCAATCGACATCATTGCCGTTAGGGCTGGGAAGAGTTTTTTGAACATCGTGCGCTCCAATTTTGTTGTTATGCCCCGACCCTGCTTTGAGCATCAGCCGGGGGCGGTCGTTTCAAGGCCTTGATTGACGATAATCAGCTGACAACCCGCATCTTCGATCATTTGTCGCCTTGAGGGGTCAATACCATCGTCGGTAATGACGATATCGACATGAGATAATGGGCAGACGATGAGATTACTGCGGTTTTCAAACTTACTGGAATCGACCAGCAATACTCTCTGATCGGCCTGGTCCAGCAGTTTCATTACCGCCTGCACAATCTGAGGATCTGCCTCCATCACCCCCTGAGGACCTACTCCCTGCGCCCCGATGAACAGCATCGAGGCATAAAATTGACTGGAAATATCATTCGGAAACGGACTCAAGATAATGTTCTGTTCCCGATATACGTTACCGCCTGGTAGCATCACCATGCACTTGCTGCGTTTTAATAACTGCTCGGCAATCACGAACGAATTCGTCAGTACCTGCAATTTGCATGAGCGCATGAACTCCGCCATGAAGTAAGTTGTCGTCCCGCCACTAATGGTGACTGACATCCCGTCTCCCAACAGACCCACCGCTTCCTTTGCGATGGCGCGCTTGGCCTTGGCGTTAATCAATTGATTAACCGAGTAAGGCCGCCCTACCAAGGAGGTGTTAGCGGGTGGATGCAAGGCTTCCGCTCCGCCACGTACCTTTTTCAATTTTCCCTGTCGCTGCAGTTCGTTGATGTCTCGCCGAACGGTCGCTTCCGAAGCGCCCAATAAATTTACCAAGTACCCGAGGGTAGCAATGGGCTTTTCTTCAACTTCCGCCAAGATGATTCGATGGCGTTCAACTTCATGCATTCGTTATCCTCATTCATCACTATATTTCATAATCGATCATCTGCAAGCCAATTTTGAATATTTATGATTGCTATTGACAGATAAAAATCTCGAATCGATACTTTTCTACAGATTAGACTCATAACTCGTCAAAATCGATCAAAAAGGTCGCAGCCAGACCTTTCAACACAATAGCTTTCACAATAGTAAGCACTCAACGCTATCAGTCCGGCTGCCGCTGCCCAATCACATCATAACAATACCCGAGGTATCTCATGCCCCAACAGCCCGCCAACCAGATCAATAATCGCTGGGATGACCGCCTGGCAGCCTCCATGAGCGAAGCCGAACAGCTGCATTACCGCTCCAATCTGCTCGGTGCCGACAAGCGTGTCACCAACTATGGCGGCGGCAATACCTCTGCCAAAATCATCCAGGCAGACCCGCTAACCGGTGAAAATATTCGGGTGCTTTGGGTTAAAGGCTCAGGTGGTGACATCGGCAGTATGGGGCTTGATGGCTTTGCGACCCTTTATCAGGACAAGCTTGAAACGCTTAAACAATTTTATAAAGGTGAGGCGCATGAAGATGAGATGGTGGGCGCACTTCTCCACTGCACCTTTAACCTGAACAGCCGCGCAGCCAGTATCGATACCCCGCTACACGCCTACTTGCCCTATACCCATGTTGACCACTTACATCCAGACGCTGTTATCGCCATTGCTGCGTCAAAGAATAGCCGTGAGCTCACCCAGGTGATCTACGGCGGCGACATTGGTTGGCTGCCTTGGCGCAGGCCGGGCTTCCAATTGGGCCTTGAGCTTGAAAAGATCGCCCGAGAGCAGCCGAATCTAAAAGGTGTGCTGCTTGAAGCGCACGGTCTGTTCACCTGGGGTGATACAGCCAAAGAGTGCTACCAAACCTCGCTGGATATTATTAACAAGGCCCAGAGCTGGCTGGACGAACAGCTCAAGGGCAAGGCAGCCTTTTCCGGCCCTCGCGTTACCAGTCTAGGCGCCGATAAACGCAAGGCCATCGCCGCTAAACTAATGCCGATTATTCGCGGTAAAACCAGTGGCCATCAACGTCAAGTCGGCCATTTTAACGACGCCCCTGAGGTTCTCGAATTCGTCAATTCCAATGATCTTGAAGCCTTGGCGGAGCTGGGCACTTCCTGCCCGGATCATTTTCTGCGCACCAAAATTAAGCCACTGGTCGTTGGCTACGACCCCGAAACCGACAACCTTGATGCCGTTATCGCTGGCCTGGATGAACAGTTAGCCGACTACAACCGCGACTACGCAGCCTACTATGAGCGTTGCAAGCGGCCAGACAGCCCCGCAATGCGTGACTCCAACCCCGTCGTTTATCTGCTACCGGGCGTGGGCATGATCACCTTCGCCAAGGACAAAGCGACTGCACGCATCGCCAGTGAGTTTTATCTCAACGCCATTAACGTTATGCGGGGTGCGTCCGGGGTTAGCGAATACATGGGCTTGCCCGACCAGGAAGCCTTTGATATTGAGTACTGGCTACTTGAAGAGGCCAAGCTGCAACGGATGCCTAAACCAAAGGCACTGGCTGGACGCATCGCGTTAGTGACCGGAGGTGCCGGTGGCATAGGCCAGGCCACCGCGGCTAGAATGGCCAACGAAGGTGCCTGTGTGATGCTGCTCGATATTGACGCAGAAGGCCTGAAAACGGCGCAACAAGCGCTCGCTGACACGTTCAGTGCCGACATTGTTTCCACCTGCCTGATGGATGTCACCGACGAGCATCAGGTCGAGGCGGCTATCGCCCAGGCCTGCGTTGCCTTCGGCGGGGTCGACATTTTAGTCTCTAACGCAGGCATCGCCTCCTCAGCACCCATTGATGAGACAAGCCTGGAGCTTTGGAACCGTAACCAGGCGATTCTTTCGACAGGTTACTTTCTGGTCACGCGTGAAACGTTCAAAGTGCTCAAGCAGCAAAAAACGGGCGGTAATATTGTCTTCGTTGCCAGTAAAAATGGCTTGGTGGCTTCTGCTAATGCAAGCGCTTACTGCACCGCCAAAGCGGCAGAGATTCATTTGGCACGCAGTGTAGCGCTGGAAGGTGCCCCGCTGGGCATTCGCGCCAATGTGGTTAACCCGGACGCCGTGCTACGCGGCTCTAAAATCTGGACCGGCAAATGGAAAGAAGAGCGTGCCAGCGCCTACGACCTGGACACGGATGAGCTTGAGGATCATTACCGCCAGCGCAGCCTGCTAAAGCTCAGCGTACTGCCTGAAGACATCGCCGAAGCTATCTACTTTTTTGTTAGCGACGCCTCAGCCAAATCAACCGGTAACATTCTTAATGTGGACGCGGGACACGCCCCTTCTTTTACACGCTGAGCCCCGCTTTAACTAACGCATAACTGGTGAATGTATGACAAAAACAATGATCAATGCTGACCGCATCCATAGTGATAACGAGCAGCGAGCGGCCGACCTTGACCGCGACTATCAGTACCTGGGCGAAAGACTTGCCCGTACCGACATTAGCATCGATACAATAACCGAACAGGCGCGCGGTCTGGAAATTGCCCTGCCCTCCTGGGGCGTGGGCACCGGTGGCACGCGTTTCGCGCGCTTTCCCGGTGAAGGCGAGCCACGTAATATTTTTGAAAAACTGGACGACTGCGCCGTCATCCAGCAACTGGCTACCATGACGCCGCGCGTCTCGCTGCATATCCCTTGGGATAGACCTTCTGATCCCAGCGAGCTTCGAGACTACGCTCTTGAGCGTGGGCTAGGCTTTGATGCCATGAACTCTAATACCTTTCAGGATGAGGCGGGCCAGAAGCTCTCCTATAAATACGGCAGCCTTACGCATACCGATGAAGCAACGCGCCGCCAGGCCATCGAGCACAACATTGAAGTGGTCGAACTAGGTAAGCAACTAGGCTCGAAAGCGCTTTCAGTCTGGATTGGCGATGGCTCCAACTTCCCCGGTCAGCAGCATTTTTCCGACAGCTTCGCACGCTACCTGGACAGCGCCAAAACGATCTATTCAGCGCTGCCCAACGATTGGAACATGCTAATCGAGCACAAGGTCTTTGAGCCCGCTTTTTACTCGACTGTGATTCAGGACTGGGGCTCGAACTATCTGGCCGCCAAGGAAACTGGCGAGCGCTGTCTTTGCCTGGTCGATTTGGGGCACCACGCGCCCAACGTCAACATTGAGATGATCGTTGCTCGTCTCGCCCAATTCGGAAAGCTGGGCGGGTTCCACTTTAACGACAGCAAGTATGGCGATGATGACCTGGACGCGGGTTCCATCGACCCTTATCAGCTATTTCTGGTGTTTAACGAGTTGGTTGATGTCCAGCGTAGAAACTCGCAGTTCGCGCCTTTCCACATGCTTGACCAATCGCACAATGTTACCGACCCCATTGAAAGCCTCATCTACAGCGCAGGGGAAGTACGACGCGCCTTCGTCAAGTCACTGCTAGTCGACCGCGAAGCCTTGGCACACCACCAACAGAACAACGATGCACTGATGGCCCAAGCAACGCTTAAAGCCGCGTTCAACCAGGATGTTGAGCCCATCCTGCAACAAGCGCGGCGCCTGGATGGTGGGGCTATCAACCCCATCGCCAGCTACCGCGCCTCAGGCTACCGCCAAACCTGCGGCGAGCAACGCCCAGCCGATGCAAACCGGAGTGGCTCAGGCATTGTTTAACTCGTAGGAAAAGCGCCAGCGGCATAGCCTGCTGTGTTTTTATTAGTAAAAGCAGGTGCTACGTTAATAGCGGCAACGACTCGCCGCTATTAACTATTTCAGTGTGATGTTGTCGGTTAACTCTCCTATAAGCAAATAGAAGGGTTAAGGCCGTATTGATCCCTTTTATTGGCCGGTTGCCTTACACCAAGTGGCAATTTTCGTTGTCGACCTCGCCAATACGGTTATTGAGCATGCGTAGCCTCTGGTCTCTCTGAACATGAAGTTTTCTATGCTTCTCGCCCTTGTTAATTTCGGGGGAAAGGTCAGCTGCCACGCTGATGTTTAACCGCCGCCCAATCATCAGGCTGCGCCTGTCATTGCGTTTCGCCATTAGGCGCAACCAGTCGCATGGGCGTACCCAACGCATCCGTGACGAAAGCACTAAGCACTTGGCCTTGTTGGCTATCATCAATACGCAGCATGGGCACAAAGCTGCCCGGCTCGTACACGATGGTCGAGCGCTGGCTCTCGCTTTCTTCGCGCACGATGCGGTCGCCATCCCAGCCGTAGTGGGTGGCGGTGGTGCCGTCCACCTAGCGCACGGTCTTGTTGATCCGGCGGCCCAGGCCGTCGTAGCGGTAGGTGGCCTCCGTGGTATGGCCATAGGCGCTGGTGTGGGTGAGCTGTACCAAGCGGTTGGCGCCATCGAACGGTAGCAGGTGCCGTTGAGTTGGCCGAGGCAGTTGTCGGAGAGCGCCTGCTGGCCGTCCAGGCGGTTACCGGCGGCATCGCAATCACTTGGAAGTGATCGCCTTGTGGAGCGCGCAGCTCATCCGGGCCAGGGCTGCAACTGTTTATTGAATCCAAGTTTTGAAGCTATCATAGCTTAC
>NZ_JBQSYY010000027.1:0-30143 GCF_052379785.1 Halomonas sp. 72
ACTATCCCGAAGCGGTCGCGCTGATCAGTTTCGAGATTATCGAAGGTGCTCGGGACGGTCGCAGTGTGGCGGATTTGATGAGCTACGGGCGCGAGATTCTGAGCCGTGATGACGTGATGGAAGGCGTGGCCGAGATGGTCGACGAAGTCCAGGTCGAAGCCACTTTTCCGGATGGTACCAAGCTCGTGACGGTTCACACGCCTATTGTGTGAGGGGTGAGGAGTGAATGGTTAGGGGTAAGCGGTATTACTCCTCACATCTTACTCCTCACAACAAAACAAGGAGTAAGTAGATGATTCCCGGTGAGTATCAGTTAAAAGAAGATGATATTGAGCTATGCGTGGGGCGTGAGCGCATCACGGTGGACGTGGCGAACACCGGTGACCGGCCGATTCAGCTCGGCTCCCACTACCACTTTGCTGAGGCCAATCCCGCGCTGGTGTTTGATCGCGACAAGACCCGCGGTTTTCGCCTCGATGTGGCCGCAGGCACAGCAATCCGCTTTGAACCTGGCCAGACCCGTGAAGTCACGCTGATTCCGTTTGTGGGTAAGCGAGAGATCTACGGCTTTCGTGGCGAGGTGATGGGACCGCTGGACGGAGATAAACAATGAAACCGGGTAACAAGATTAGTCGGCAGGCCTACGCCGATATGTACGGCCCCACGGTAGGCGACCGGGTGCGCCTGGGCGATACCGAGCTGTGGATTGAGGTCGAAAAAGACGCCACCCACTATGGCGACGAGGTCAAATTCGGCGGCGGCAAGGTGATCCGCGATGGCATGGGTCAGAGCCAACGTAACGATGAAACCGTCATGGACACCGTCATCACTAACGCGCTGATTCTCGATTGGTGGGGCATCGTCAAAGCCGATGTGGGGCTACAGAACGGACGTATTGCTGCGATTGGCAAAGCGGGCAACCCAGACGTGCAGCCCGATGTGGATATCGTGATTGGCCCCGGTACGGAAATTATCTCGGGCGAAGGCAAGATCCTGACCGCGGGCGGCATCGACGCGCATATCCACTTTATCTGCCCCCAGCAGGTAGACGAAGCGCTGATGAGCGGTGTCACTACCATGCTGGGCGGCGGCACCGGCCCGGCCACCGGGTCGAATGCCACCACCTGTACGCCGGGCGCGTGGCACATTGGCAAAATGCTTCAGGCGGTGGATGACCTGCCCATGAATATCGGCCTGCTGGGTAAAGGTAATGCCAGCCTGCCGGAAGCCTTGGAGGCCCAGCTGGAAGCGGGCGCCATGGGCCTCAAGCTTCACGAAGACTGGGGCACAACGCCCGCATCAATTGATACCTGCCTGAGCGTGGCCGAGCGCTATGACGTGCAGATCGCCATTCACACCGATACGCTTAACGAATCGGGCTTTGTGGAAGATACTTTGGCGGCGTTTAAAGAGCGTGGCATTCACACCTACCACACTGAAGGCGCGGGCGGCGGACACGCGCCGGATATCCTCACTGCGTGTTCCAAAGAGTACGTACTGCCGTCATCGACTAACCCCACGCGGCCCTACACGGTGAACACCATTGATGAGCATCTGGATATGCTCATGGTTTGCCACCACCTGGACCCCAACATTCCCGAAGACGTGGCGTTTGCCGACTCACGCATTCGCCGTGAAACCATTGCTGCCGAAGATATCCTGCACGATTTGGGCGTGATCTCAATGATCGCCTCCGACTCTCAAGCCATGGGGCGGGTAGGCGAGGTGGTCTGCCGCACATGGCAAACCGCGCACAAAATGAAAGTACAGCGTGGCTTGCTGCCTGAAGATGAAGCGCTTGGTGCCGATAATCTGCGTGCCAAGCGCTATATCGCCAAGTACACCATCAACCCGGCGATCACCCACGGTATCGCTCACGAGGTGGGCTCTATTGAGGTAGGCAAGCTTGCCGATCTGGTGCTCTGGAAACCGGCTTTCTTCGGCGTTAAGCCGTCGCTGATTTTAAAAGGCGGCATGATCGCGGCAGCACCCATGGGCGACCCTAACGCTTCAATCCCCACGCCCCAGCCGGTTCATTATCGACGCATGTTCGGCGCTTTTGGCCGCGCGGCCAGCCAGACCCGGCTCAATTTTGTCAGCCAGGCGGCGATTGATGCAGGCCTCAAGGAGCGCTTGGGGCTTCAGAGCACGCTTGCCGCGTGCAAGAACGTACGCGGGGTGCGTAAGAAGGATATGAAGCTCAACGATGCCTGCCCCGAGCTGACCGTGGATCCGCAGACTTATGAAGTGCGCTGCGATGGCGAGCTGTTAACCTGCGAGCCCGCCACAGAGCTGCCGTTGGCTCAGCGTTATCATTTGTTCTAGATGCAACCCCGGCAGCGCTGCGCACTGCATCGCTAGCTGAAGCTACTCCTACAGGGGGGCATGCACTTTAACCGGTAGGAGCTGAGTTCCACTCGGCGATGGCGGCGCAGCCGCCCTTGGGTGACGGGGCGCGGTGCATGGTGTTAGCCACCAGCCTTGGCAGCGCTGCGCACTGCATCGCTAGCTGAAGCTACTCCTACAGGGGATGCATGCACTTTAACCGGTAGGAGCTGAGTTCACTCGGCGATGGCGGCGCAGCCGCCCTTGGTTGGCATGGCGCGGTACATGGTGTTAGCCACCAACCCGGCAGCGCTGCGCACTGCATCGCTAGCTGGAGCTGCTCCTGCAGGGCGTAGGCTGATTGGAAAGGTTCAATGTATTGGGCGATTAAGAGGTTAATGATGCTGAAACTGATAGAACGTTTAGGCCCGGTGGATGAAAGCGCAGCCAGCGATACGCTCACACTTCCCTTTGAACTGCGCATCCGTGGGCGCCTAAAAGCCGAAAGCGACAATGGCCAGGCGCTGGGGCTATTTTTAGACCGTGGCCCCGTACTGCGCAGTGGTGAAGGGTTAAAAGCGGAAAGCGGCGAGGTCATTCGCGTATGCGCCGCCATTGAACCGGTAGTGACCGCACGAGTAAGTGCTGGCTTACCCCTGGCGCGGTTGGCCTACCACTTGGGCAACCGTCATGTGCAGTTGGCGCTGGGCGAAGACGAGCGCGGCGGCTGGGTACGCTTTCCGCCCGATCACGTGCTGGAGGAGCTGGCTGAACTGCTGGGCGCAACGCTTGAACGTCACGCGGCCACGTTTGATCCAGAGCCGGGCGCCTATAACCAGGTGGGTGGACATGGTCATTCACACAGGCACTCGCATGCTCACGACCACGACCACGACCACGACCACGACCACAGCCATCACCATGCCCACTGAATCCGCAGCGTTGGGCAGCCAGCCTGATCTAGCCCTGCTCGGGCTGATGCAGCTAGTCAGCCCGGCACTGCCCATCGGGGCCTTTGCGTTTTCTCAAGGGCTGGAAAGTGCCTTTGAACTTGGCTGGGTTCACGATGAGCAGACGTTGGCCGAGTGGCTTTCCGGCGTGCTGGAAGATGGCCTGACCCGCTGTGAACTACCGGTAATTGTCCGCTTATATACGGCGTTTACGCAGCACGACAGCGCGGCGATTGCCCAGTGGGATGGTTGGCTGAGTGCCACGCGGGAAACCGCCGAGCTTGCCGCTGAAGACAGTCGCTTGGGAGCCTCTCTCAAGCGGCTGTTGGGTAGCCTTGGCCTGCTACCCAGTGAGGGCTTACTACCGTCCTTGTTACCGGTTCAGCCGGGCTATGTCACGCTGTTTGCGTTTACCGCCCATGCGCGAGGCGTAAGCATTCGTCAGGCGCTGATCGGGTTTGCCTGGGCATGGCTTGAAAACCAGCTGGCGGTGGCCTGTAAAGCGCTACCTCTTGGGCATACGGCCGCTCAGCGGATTATCGAACAGCTGCGATCGCCGCTGGTTAGCGCGGTAGATGAAGCATTAACGCTCGACGATCACGACCTTGGCCCCATATTGCCGGGGCTGGCGCTAGCCAGTGCCCTACACGAAACTCAATATTCACGCCTATTTAGAAGTTAGGAGATACTTACCATGACTCACTGTTTACGTATTGGTGTGGGCGGCCCCGTTGGTTCGGGTAAAACGGCGCTACTCAAGCAGCTCTGTCTGGCGCTGCGCGACTATTACGATATCGCGGTGGTGACGAACGATATTTATACCCGCGAAGACGCTGACTTTCTGCTTAAGCATGACGCCTTGGCCGCTGATCGCATTCTGGGCGTCGAAACCGGGGGGTGTCCGCATACGGCGATTCGTGAAGACGCCTCGATGAACCTGGCGGCTATCGATGAATTACAGGCGCGCCATCCTAAGCTTGAGCTGGTATTGGTAGAGTCTGGGGGAGATAACCTTTCTGCGACGTTTAGTCCCGAGCTTTCTGACCTCACGCTTTATGTGATTGATGTCTCGGCGGGAGACAAAATTCCGCGTAAGGGTGGGCCGGGGATTACCAAGTCGGATCTACTAATTATCAACAAGATCGATATCGCCGAGCAGGTGCACGCGTCGTTAGAGGTAATGGAGCGTGATTCAAAGAAAATGCGCGGCGAGCGGCCCTTTGTATTTACCAACCTTTACGATGGCGTAGGGCTTGAAGAGATTGTTCGCTTTATTCTTGATAAAGGAATGCTGGATGAGCGGCGCCCTCAGGCAGCGCTGGCGTAGTGGTTGAAACGCTGTCTTTGAACGTTCGCTGTTGAAAATCCGCTGCGGGACAGCCGCTATTGAGACATGGCTGCCAAAGTAACGTGACGTTAAAAAGTAAAATGCAGTGCAATAAAAAGCTGCCATGACCAGGCGGTACAAGGTCATGGCAGCTAAACTGTAGGTCGGCATCTTTGCCAAAAACGGGCCATCCTTGGCCACCACATCCACACAGTGCACCTTATGCTCGGTAAACACCTTAACTTGGGTTATGGAAACAGGTTTATATTCTAAAATAGCAACTAGTAGACTCGAAATGTCCGATTTTTAACGGAAATAATGATTTTTATTAACTTTTGCTAAAACCATTGAGCTTCTCGTGTAAGTCGCTGTGGCAAGACTAAAAGCTAATGTTATTGAGCTTTTATTGTGATGTGCTAACGAGAGACTTGCTGTTCTGATAGCCGGGTAGCCAGCAGTGTTGCAGCGCGGCGTGCCAAGGGGGAAAACTCCACGCTCTCAAGTGCCAGGCTGGCAACAAGGCGCTGCTTCATTGAGCGTGCCCAAAAGGTTTCCAGGTGACGGCAGATAGCCGCTGCTGCTGCCTCTTCATCACGACCGCTGCCCAGGTTGGTGGCGATCTGGTTAGTCATACGGACCAAATTGGCATCGTTGTTGTTTGACATAGGGTCTCTCCTCAACGCGGTAAAGGGCTCAGCCCTTGGCAGTGACAGGGCGGTGATAAATTACATGACGGCCTGGGCGTGCAAAACCGGCTAACAGAAGACCTGCTGCCTGCGCCTGTTCAACGGCCAGGGCGGTAGCTGCCGAGACGGCAACCAGCGCGCCGATCCCCACGCTTGCGCACTTGTGTACCATTTCATAGCTGGCTCGGCTGGAAACTAGTACAAAGCCCTCCTGGAGTGGTACGTCATCGCGTGCCAGCGAACCGATCAGTTTATCCAGTGCGTTGTGACGACCCACGTCTTCACGCACTCTTTGTATACGCCCCTGCAGATCACACCAGGCCGCGCCATGCACGGCGCCTGTTGCTTCCTTTAGAGGCTGATGGTCATCTAGCGTACAAAGCGCATGCTGAATGGCTGTGTCGTCAAGGTGTGGTGCACTCACCGTAGGGATGGGCCGAATGGCCTGCTCCAGGGCTTCTGTACCGCACAGCCCACAGCCGGTACGCCCGGTTGTGCTACGGCGGCGTTGTTTAAGCTCGGCCAGCCGCTGGCTGGCAATGCTTAGGTGAACCGCCAGGCCTTGAGCCTCTTCATGAAGCTCAAGGTCGTAGCACTCGTGAGAGTGGGCCAGGATGCCTTCAGAAAGACTGAACCCCAGGGCCAGATCTTCAAGATGCGAAGGACTTGCCATCATGACCGCATGGGAAATGCCGTTGTAGACCATCGCTACCGGCACTTCTAGCGCTAGCGCGTCCTCCTGCACAGTAGCGCGCCAATTGGCCGCGCTACTGTGGACTTCAACCGACTGGCGCGCCAAGGCGTCAGCCGGTTGCGCGGGTGCGTCGCGTTCACGCACTGCACTCATGACGCCTCCTGCTGCGCCTTGGCCAAGTGGCCACGCTGGGCCTTGTCAAAGGAGGAGAAACGCTGCTGCCAAGCGGAGGGCTGGCTGACTTTTTCTACTTGCACGGCGGTAACCTTGTATTCGGGGCAGTTGGTGGCCCAGTCCGAATTATCGGTAGTAATCACGTTGGCGCCACTACCGGGATGATGGAACGTAGTGTAGACCACCCCCGGCTGCATTCGCTCGCTCAGCCGCGCACGGAGCACCGTATGGCCTGATCGGCTGGTAATGCCGAGCCAGTCGCCGTCGCGCACGCCACGTAGCTCGGCGTCGCTTGGGTGCAACTCTAATATGTCCTCATCGTGCCAGTGTTGGTTGTCGGTGCGACGGGTTTGGGCACCCACGTTGTATTGGCTAAGAATCCGCCCGGTGGTGAGCAGCAGTGGGAAGCGGCGGGTGGCGCGCTCCTCGGTGGGCACGTATTCGGTAATCGCAAAGCGCCCGAGGCCAATGGGGAAGTTGATTTCGTGCATGGTCGGCATCCCCTCAGGATGCTCGGCATTACACGGCCACTGTAGGCTGCCATAGGCTTCCAGCTTTTCGTAGCTCACCCCGGTAAAGCTCGGCGTTAGCAGGGCGATCTCGTCCATGATTTCAGACGGGTGCGTGTAGCGCATCGGGTAGCCCAGCGCGTTGGCCAGGTCCTGGGTGATTTCCCAATCCTGCTTACCAGCCAGCGGCGGCATGACCTTGCGCACCCGGTTAATGCGCCGTTCGGCGTTGGTGAAGGTGCCGTTCTTCTCCAAAAAGCTGGAACCCGGTAGAAGTACATGGGCGAATTTGGCCGTCTCGTTCAAGAAGATATCCTGAACAATCAGGCAGTCCAGCGAACGCAGCGCAGCCTCAACGTGCTGCGTGTTGGGGTCAGACTGGGCGATATCTTCGCCCTGCACGTAAAGCGCCTTGAAAGTTCCTTCGATGGCGGCATCAAACATGTTGGGAATGCGCAGCCCCGGTTCATCGTCGAGCTTGACGCCCCAGACGCTTTCAAAGCGGCCACGGGCAATCGGGTCGGCCACGTGCTGGTAGCCCGGCAACTCATGCGGGAAGGAGCCCATATCGCAGGAGCCTTGCACGTTATTCTGGCCGCGCAGTGGGTTCACGCCCACGCCTTCGCGGCCAATATTGCCGGTGGCCAAGGCCAGGTTGGCAATCCCCATCACCATGGTAGAGCCTTGGCTGTGCTCGGTGACGCCCAAACCGTAGTAAATAGCGCCGTTGCCAGCGGTGGCGTAGGTGCGCGCTGCCTGGCGTACAGCCTCGGCGGGCACGCTGGTAATCGCTTCGCTGGCTTCCGGAGAGTGGCGCGGGTCGGCGATAAACGCACGCCAGCTTTGGTACGCTTCGGTGTCGCAGCGGCTAGCCACGAACGCCTTGTCTTCAAGACCTTCAGTGACCACCACATGCCCAAGTGCGTTGATCAGCGCGACGTTGGTACCAGGGCGCAGCGGCAAATGCTGGGCGTCGCTCAGGTGAGGCGTTTTGAGCAGATCGATAGAGCGTGGGTCAGCGACGATTAGCTTCGCGCCCTGACGCAGGCGCTTGCGCATCAGCGAGCCAAATACCGGGTGGGCGTCGGTGGGGTTGGCGCCAATCACGATAATCGCGTCGGCTTTCATCACCGAATCAAAGGTCTGCGTACCGGCGGATTCGCCTAGCGTGGTTTTCAAGCCGTAGCCGGTGGGCGAGTGGCAGACGCGTGCGCAGGTATCGGTGTTGTTGTTGCCAAACGCTGCGCGAATCAGTTTCTGCACCAGGTAGGTCTCTTCGTTGGTGCAGCGCGATGAGGTGATACCGCCAATGCTCTCGCGGCCATGCTCGGCCTGAATCGCTTTTAGGCGATTAGCGGCAAAGCCAATGGCTTCTTCCCAGCTGGCCTCGCGCCAGGGCTGGTCGATGCTGTCGCGGATCATCGGCGTGGTCAGGCGGTCGGGGTGAGAGGAGTAGCCGAACGCAAAGCGCCCCTTCACACACGAGTGGCCGTGGTTAGCGTCGCCGCCCTTGTAGGGCACCATGCGCACCAGCTTGTCACCTTTCATTTGCGCTTCAAACGAGCAGCCCACGCCACAATAGGCGCAGGTCGTGACTACGCTGCGGTCCGGCACGCCGTGATCAATGACGCTGTTTTCCATCAGCGTGGCGGTCGGGCAGGCCTGTACACAGGCGCCACACGAAACGCAGTCTGAATCCATAAACGCTTCGTCTTGCCCGGCGGCTACCTTGGAATCAAACCCGCGACCGTCGATGGTCAAGGCGAAGGTGCCCTGCACTTCCTCGCAGGCGCGCACGCAGCGGGAGCAGACGATGCACTTGCTGGGGTCGAAGCTGAAGTAGGGGTTGGAGGTATCTTTGGTGGCCTGAAGATGGTTCTCACCGTCAAACCCATAGCGTACTTCGCGAAGACCAACGCTGCCCGCCATGTCTTGTAGCTCGCAGTCGCCATTGGCCGGGCAGGTCAAACAGTCCAGCGGGTGATCAGAGATGTACAACTCCATCACGTTGCGGCGCAGTTTGGCGAGTCGCTCGTTCTGGGTGGTCACCTGCATGCCTTCCACCACGGGGGTGGTGCAGGAGGCTGGCAGCCCACGGCGGCCCTCTACCTGTACGGCGCATAACCGGCACGAGCCGAACGGCTCCAGGCTGTCGGTGGCACACAATTTGGGAATATTGATGTCGGCCAGCGCCGCTGCGCGCAGTACCGAAGTGCCTTCCGGTACCGTGATGGTAATACCATCAATTTCCAGGTTCACCAGCGCCGTACCGGTTGGGAAAGGCGTGCCCAGGTCTTTATCGTGGGCGGCGCTTCTGGTGTACTGTTTGGGGTCAAAGTGTCCGATCATGATCTGTCTCCGTTCGCGGCCCGCTGGAAATCGTCAGGGAAGTGGTTCAGGGCGCTTTGCACCGGGAAGGGGGTCATGCCCCCCATGGCACAGAGCGAACCATCCTCCATCGTTTCGCAGAGGTCATGGAGCAGGGCGAGGTTGGCCTCGCGGTTTTGGTCGGCGCGGATACGATCAATCACTTCCACGCCACGGGTTGAGCCGATACGGCATGGCGTACACTTGCCGCAGGACTCCACCTTGCAGAATTCCATCGAGAAGCGCGCCTGTTCGGCCATATCCACGCTCTCATCAAACATCACCACACCGCCGTGGCCGAGCACCGCGCTCTCGGCGGCAAAGGCTTCGTAGTCCAGCGGTAAGTCCCACTGGGATTCCGGCAGGTAGGCGCCCAGCGGGCCTCCCACCTGTACGGCACGCAGCGGTTTGTCGCTTAACGTGCCGCCACCGAACTCCTCCATCAGGGTGCGCAGCGTGGTGCCGAAGGCAAGCTCTACTAGCCCGCCACGTTTGACGTTGCCCGCCAGTTGAAGCGCCAGAGTGCCCCGCGAGCGGCCCATGCCGTGGGTGGCGTAGGCCTCGGCGCCTTCGGCAAGAATAAACGGCACTGCTGCCAACGAAAGCACGTTGTTAACCACGGTAGGAAGGCCGAATAGTCCTTCAATAGCGGGCAGCGGCGGCTTGAAGCGTACTAGGCCGCGTTTGCCTTCCAGGCTTTCGAGCAGCGAGGTTTCTTCACCGCAAATGTATGCCCCAGCGCCCAAGCGCACTTCCAAATGAAAAACGCGGCCACTGCCACACAGGTTCTCACCCAGATAACCGGCCTGTTCGGCATGGGCGATGGCCTCGTCAAGAATCTCCTTGGCCAGCGGGTATTCTGAGCGCAGGTAGATATAGCCTTGGGTTGCGCCTACCGCAAGCCCGGCAATCGTCATGCCCTCAATCAGCAGGTAGGGGTCGCACTCCATCACCAACCGGTCGGCGAAGGTGCCGGAGTCGCCTTCATCAGCGTTGCAGACGATATACTTTTGATCGGCCGGTGTGTCCAGCACCGTCTGCCACTTGATGCCAGTAGGAAACGCCGCCCCACCGCGCCCGCGCAGCCCAGAGGCTTTTACTTCCTCAACAATGTCCTGTGGCGCGCTTTGCAGCGCTGCCTCCAGACCGCGAAACCCACTATGCGCCCGGTAATCTTCAATCGAGAGTGGGTCGGTAATACCAATACGGGCGAACGTCAGGCGCTGCTGGCGAGCGAGGTAATCGATCTCTTCGGTTGGCCCCAGGGCCAATGAATGGGTGATGCTGCCCTGCAGCATGCCGCTGTCCAGCAGCGCGGGGATATCGGCAAGTGCCACCGGGCCATAGGCAAAGCGGCCGGTGGGTGTTTCCACCTCAACCAGTGGCTCAAGCCAGGCAAGCCCGCGTGAGCCATTGCGCACCAGCGTAATGGATTCACCACGGGCAGCGGCTTCTCGTGCCAGCCGGTTGGCGATGGCATCGGCGCCCAGCGCCAGCGCGGTGGTATCTCGGGGTACGAAAACACGAATGCTCATGCGATCACCTCCAGCGGCCTGGTTTGCAGCTCATCCAATAATGCATCGAAAGCTTCAGGCGTTACCCGACCGCGCACGCCATTATCCACGCGAACGGAGGGGCCACAGGCGCAGTTGCCCAGACAGTAAACGGCCTCAAGGGTGATATCGCGGTCGCTGGTGGTCTGGTGGTAATCAATGCCCAGGCGCGCTTTGGCATGAGCCTCAAGCTGGCGCGCGCCGACGGCCTGGCATGCCTCGGCGCGACAGATCTGCACCACGTGGCGACCCGGCGGTGCGGTCCGAAAGTGGTGATAAAAGCTAATGACCCCGTGTACTTCAGCGCTGGTCAGCTGTAATGACTCGGCGATGAGAGGCACGGCATCCGGAGGAATAAAGCCGAAGCGGTCCTGGAGGGCATGAAGAATCGGCAGCAACGCGCCTGGTTTGTGGCGTAGCGCATTGATCTCGGCCTGAATCGACTGCGACGACCATTCTCGAGACTCATTCATCATGTCTCTCCTGGTGCTGATTTATTATTTAGTAAACATGCACAGCTCTGCCTATTTTAAGCGATGTGTTAAAAAGAGCGTGCACCACGGTCAGTGCAACGCTAGCATCAACGCTATAAGTACAAAATATGAAAGATTATGCCTATGAAAAAAGCCATGCAAAAAATCAGCGTTATCCCCTCTTGGTGCTTTCGCGATGAGGAGGGTAATCAGCTTGATATACACCTACTTCGCTTGCTTGAAGCGGTTTATCGGCGGGGAAAACTCACGCTCGCCGCAAGCGATGTCGGCATCTCGTATCGCCATGCTTGGAACCTTTTGCGCCAGGGGGGGGAGTTCTTTGGGGTACCGCTGGTAGAGATGCAGCGTGGGCGCGGCGCACGGCTTTCACTGCTAGGTGAAAAGTTGTTGTGGGCCGAGCAGCGTGCGATTGCCCGCCTGGGGCCGCAGCTGGAAAGCCTGGGGTCTGAACTGAACCTGGCGATTCAACAGCAGCAGCAAGGGGCGCTATCGGTGTTGCGGCTGCACGCCAGCCATGGTTTTGCTGTCGAGCTACTTCCCAAATACCTGCACGAAACACCCTTGGACTTACAGTACTGCAGCCTGCAAGAGTCGTTGACGGCTCTTCACCGGGGCAGTTGCGATGTGGCGGGTTTTCATCTGCCGCGTGGCAAGGTCGGTGAGCGCGTACGCGATACTTACCAGGCGCTTTTAAAGCCGCGCCAGCACCGAGTGATTGGCTTTATCGCCAGAACTCAGGGGCTGATGGTGGCGCCGGGTAATCCGCTTGGTATCACGGGGGTCGCATCGCTGGCTGATAAGTCCGTGCGGTTCGTCAACCGCCAGGCTTCGTCAGGCACGCGCTCGTTGTTGGACTGCCTGTTAAAAGAGGCGGCGGTTTCCAGCAAAAAGATTCGTGGGTTTGAAATAGAGGAGTTTACCCACTCTGCGGTAGCTGCTTACGTCGCCGCTGGCATGGCTGATTGCGGCTTTGGTGTCGAGGCTGCCGCTCAAAAGTTTGGGCTTGATTTTTTACCGCTGGCTATCGAAGACTATCTTTTGGCCTGCCATCACCGTTCGTTAGAAGAACCACGGCTATGTGCCTTTCTGAAGGCATTGCAGGGTGAGCCCTTTCAGGAAGCGGTCAAGCGCCTGCCGGGTTATAGCCCAAGCCAGTGTGGTGAGGTGATGCGGCCCGAGGATGTACTCACGGCAAAAAAATGAGTGCTCTGTTAAACACCAGGAGACAGAAAAGCAGAACTTCGCTTATCCAGCGATCAATAACCCAAACCTATAGTCCCTGCATAATAAGCTCAACGGCCCGCCCTCAACGCAAGAGCGGGCCGTTTGCTCACCCTAGAGCGTTGGATGGAGGAACGTTTAGTAACTGGTAATCCATAAAATGATGCCAAACCAGATGGGATCAAACCCCAGGCTTGTGATCATGGGAAACGTAATAGGCAGCGTCATTAGCAGTAGCGATATGCCATCAAAGAAGCAACCCAGTACGATATAAATGATAACAATCATCAGCTGCCAATCGCGGAAAACATGATAGAAGCATGTTTAAAGCGCCCTTATTGACGCTTCATGCACGGTTTTATATTCATGAACGGCGATGGGCGACCATAGGATGGCTAACAATTCCTTGCACATTAATCCTGGCCAGCAGTGATGCGATGCCAATTGATTACCTTTCAGGTTATGTTGGTATCTTGAAAATGCCCCCTTTTGCACCGTCGTCGTGGTCAGGTTGAGGGAATATATGAAAGATAAGTTTTGTAGCTTGTTGAAAAATAAAAATATGGCCTATTTACCACCAGAACAAACGCTGGCAGTGCCCGCAAAAGTGAAAACAGTCGTTTTTTTGTTGATGGAAAATTTTTCCATGATGGCATTTACAGGTGCTGTCGATGCGTTGGTAACAACGAATTTGATGAACTCAACGACCACTTACAACATAAGGGTTGTCGGTCATGGCAGCGCCGCTGTGCTATCAGACTTGGGGATTGAAATTAACGCGGATGCATCTCTCGCGGATTTTGATCTTTCCAACGAAAAAGTAGATGTATTGATAGTGTGTGGTGGCTTGAGAGTTAAAGCGCAATCCTCAGCGCTTGTGCGTAATAAGCTAAGAAAGGCAGATAGCCACGGCGTTGTATTGGGTGGTTTATGGAATGGCGCCTACTTTCTTGCAGACGCAGGTCTGTTGAGTGGCTATCAGTGCGCGTACCATCCTGACGGACGCGCCATGATGGCTGAGGAGTTTCAAGACGTTACTATCTCTGCTCGAAGCTACGTTGTGGATAGAAAGAGATTAAGCTGCGCGGGCGCGAGCAGCTCCCTAAGTCTCATGCTAGAAGTTGTAAGAGCCGATTGCGGTGACCAGGTAGCCAGTGCGGTTGAGGAAATGCTCAGCTGTGACAAAGAAATAGAGCTGCCAGACATTTCAACGATTAACGTGGATCAAAACCATACGTTACCAGAAACGCTTAAAACAGCCCTTCAGTTGATGAAAAACAACATTGAAGAGCCGTTATCTATTGTTGAAATAGCCAATTGGGTGGGTATTTCACGGCGCCAGCTAGAGCGATTGTTCTGTCGCTATATTGTCGCTAGTCCTTCGAGGTATTACATGGAGTTACGCTTAACACGGGCGCGGCAGCTATTGCAGCAAACAAATAAACCGATAGCAGAGGTGACCGTAGCAACAGGGTTTGTGAGTATTTCGCACTTTAGAAACTGCTTTTATCAACTTTTTGGCGTGTCCCCTGGCCAGTTTAGAAAGTCGTTTCAAAAGGGCGGCCATTTCCTGTGATCTTGTGCCTGAATGGCGGCGTACTGATAAATACGGGGTTCAAAGGGAGCCGGGCAGGCTCCCTTGAAGAGCATATCTGGACGATATTAATTTCCCGACCATCCCATGAATATCGGAACATAGACCACTAGCAGCAGCACGCCGATTAGCCCCAGCAGATAAGGCACGATGGCGCGTGTTATACGCTCAAGCGGTAGCTGTGTCACTGAAGATGCAACGTACAGGTTGATCGCCACGGGTGGCGTGATCATGCCTATCGAGAGCCCTACCACGATAATCAGACCGAAGTGGATCGGATCGATCCCCAACTGCAGCACCAGCGGTAGCAGCACCGGCGTTAAGATAATCAGCGCGCTTGCCGTTTCGATAAACACACCGGTCAGCAGGATGACGGCGACCACCAGCAGCATGATAATCAGCGGGTTGGTGGAGAGCGACAACACCGATTGCGCGATAGCACCAGGCACCTGCCAGCTAGACAGCGTCCAGCTCAGCACCGCCGACATGGCAATCACTAGCATGATCACTGCAGTGGTGATGGCTGAGCGGATCAGCAGCCGATACACCTGGGGCAGGGTTAAATCACGATAGATGAATAGCGACACCAGCAGCGCATAGTTGACGGCTACCACCGCCGCCTCGGAAGGCGTGAAAATGCCTGAAAAGATGCCGCCCAGAATAATCACCGGCGTCATCAGCCCCCAGCTAGCAGCTTTCAACGTACGCCAGATGGTGGCCAGAGATAGCGGCGTGCCCTTGGGGTACTGGCGTTTATAGGCTTGGGTGATAGCAATGGCCATTAGCCCCAAGCCCATGGCCAAACCGGGCAAAAAGCCGCTTAAAAATAGCTTGGATACCGATTGCTGGGCAATCACCGCATAGATAATCATGGGCACCGAGGGCGGAATGACCACGCCAATCGTGCCACTGGCGGCAATCAGGCTAGCTGCCGAGGCGGGGTCGTAGCCCTTTCGCTTAAGCTCCGGCACCAGGCTTGAACCGACCGCCGCCGTAGTGGCCGCCCCCGAACCCGAAATAGCGGCAAAGAACATGCCCGCCATGACCGATACGATCGAAAGCCCGCCGCGCATAAAGCCCACCAGCGAATCGGCAAAACTCACCAACCGTTCGCTCACCTTGCCTTGGGCCATTAAGTCTCCGGCCAGGATGAACATGGGAATCGCCACCAACGCGAACGAGTTGATGCCCTGAAACATCTGCTGGGTCACCACCATCAGCGGCACGCCCGACTGATACAGGGCAAACAGAGTGCTTGCGCCAATCGCAAAGGCAATCGGCACGCCTATCAGCATAAACAGGAAGAACAGGCCAAATAGCAGCATGGTCATGGTGTCTGTTCTCCAGTGGGTTGCGAGGGTTTACCTTCAAGCACCAGTTCAAGCAGATCGACCAACGCATACCAGGCCATGATGGCCGCACTGATCGGCATTACGGCATACACGTACGACATCGGCACGCGCAGCGAGGCGGATTTCTGAAAGCTCTGTACCTGCATGTAGCGATAGCCGATCACTACCAGCGTGATCATAAAAGCGATAACCACCATCACCGCCAGTATTCGTGCTATTTGGCGTAAACGAGCGGGAAGCGCGTCGACGGCAAAGGTAACGGCGATATGATGGCCGCGCTGAAAGGCCAGCGTGCCGGCTAGAAAAGTAATCCAGATGAGCAGAAAACGTGCGACCTCTTCGGTCCAGCCAAAGGCGGTGAAAAATACTCGAGAGACAATTTGCAGCGTAATCACGCCGATCAAGGCCGCCATGCCCGCAAAGACCACTGGCTGGAGAACCGTATCCAGACCGCGCTCTATGCCTCTTAATAGTGCCAATAAAGGTTGAGAGAAAGTGGCCACGTTACAGCAGTGCCTCCTGGATGCGAGGAAGGCGGTTACTGAACTGTTCGCCAAGTAGCTCTTGGTATGCCGCCGCACTTGGGGCGCTGTCGTCGCTATTCATTATGCAGGCAATCGCCCGTGTGGCGCGTTTAAGTAAATGGCGGGGCATGTGGGAAGAGGGGACGTTATCCACGTTATCTCCTTGGAATGATCTGTTTTTTTATAGTGTAGAGGGGGGGAGGCCTTAATCAGCGCGTCATCTATACCATATTGGTTTTAGCGAACAAATAATTGATTGTAATCCCGCCATTCGTCGTAGAGCCTGCCGGAAAACCACGCTGGCAATAAAAAACGTTTTAGATCGTAGCCTTGAGCAAATACACCGTTGGCGATAGCCTCTCTGCCTACGTATAAATACATAGCCAGGCTTCACGCCGCACCGACCGGCCCTGACAGGAACAGAGAATGGACACGCTGATTAATAGCCTTACCGACATCGTAGGAAAAACAGGCGTACTGCTGGGTGATGACGTTGCCCAGCGCAGTGTCGACTGGTTCACCAAAGCGTCTTGTCAGGCAAAAGCAATTATTCGACCGCAATCCACTGAACAGCTCAGCCAGGTCATGACGCTTTGTTATGAGGCCAATCAGCCGGTGGTCACCCACGGTGGATTAACCGGCGTCGTGCATGGCGCCGTTGCCAGCCCTGACGAACTCGTGGTGTCGCTGGAGCTAATGAACCAGATCGAGCATATCGATGCCGTGGGTTCCACGATGCAGGTACAGGCGGGCGTGACGCTTCAGCACGTTCAGGAAGCCGCTCAAGAGATCGACAGGCAGTTTGCGCTGGACTTGGGCGCACGCGGTTCCTGCACTGTTGGCGGTAACATCGCCACTAACGCGGGCGGCATTCGGGTGATTCGCTACGGCATGATGCGCCAACAGGTGTTAGGGCTGGAAGTGGTTCTCAGCGATGGTACCGTGGTCAGTTCCATGAACACTATGCTGAAAAACAACGCCGGTTACGATTTAAAGCAGATGTTTATGGGTAGCGAAGGCACCCTGGGGATTGTTACCCGGGCCGTGCTGCGCCTGCATCCGAATATGCCCAGCGAGCAGACCGCGTTCGTCGCGGTGCCCTCGTTCGACGCGCTGACATCGCTGTTAAACATGGCCTCCAAAGAGCTTGCCAACAGCCTGAGTGCCTTCGAAGCGCTATGGAACAATCACTACGCGTTGATGACTTCCGCGACGACCAAACACACCGCATTGCTGGCCAACAACTCGCCGTTCTACGCCATTATTGAAACGCTTGGCTCGGACGATGAGAAAGATGCCGAAGCGTTTGCGAGCGTACTGGAAAAAGCCCTTGAAGCAGAGCTGATCACGGATGCCGTGCTGGCCAGCTCCAGCAGCCAGCGCGAAGGGATCTGGGCCGTGCGTGAGGATATCGAAACCCTGGTGCACGCGCTTGACCCGATGTTCTCCTACGACATTAGCCTGCCGATCACCCACATGGATGAGTACGTAACGGCACTAGAAGGCAAGTTGAAGGCGCAATGGCCGGAAACCTGCGAGCTGGTCGTGTTTGGCCACTTGGGCGATGGCAACCTGCACATCATCGTCACGGTGCGTGACGCCAGCCAGGATGCCCGGCGTCAGGTCGAAGAGTTGGTATACGGTTCGCTGGTGAAATACAACGGCTCGATCTCCGCTGAACACGGGGTGGGCCTGGAAAAGCGCGACTACCTGACACTTTCACGCTCACCGGAAGAGATCGCCCTGATGAAGCGCCTGAAACAGGCAATGGACCCTAAAGGGCTGCTTAACCCCGGAAAAATTCTGGCCTGAGCACCTGGTGAGTCATCGCATGCAGACAACAGGCCACCGTGAGGTGGCCTGTTGGGTTCATCAATCAATCAATTGGTGAGGCGTGGCTTACTCCGCCAGTGCTTCTTGAATGCGTGGCAGGTAGTCACCAAACTGCTGGCCGTACTTCTCGTACACCGGCACCACCGCAGCTTGGAAGGCCTCCATATCAGGCGATTCATTAATTTCCATACCGGCTTCCTGCAGAGCGGCTAGCTGTTCGGCTTCCATATCGGCATTAACCTGGCGTTCGTACTCAGCGGCTTCCTGGGCCGCCTCTTCCAAAACGGCCTGTGCTTCTTCCGGCAGTTGGTTCCAAGCCGACATGCCCATCACAAAAATAGCCGGGGCATAGGTATGGCGCGAGAGCGTCATATAGTTCTGCGTTTCGCCCAGCTTAAAGGAGTAGACCACGTTTACCGGGTTTTCCTGACCGTCGATGGTGCCCTGCTGCATCGCCGTGAGTGCCTCGGTCCAGGCCATCGGGATGGCGTTGGCGCCCAGCTCGCGGAAGGTATCGGTGTATACCGGGTTTTCCATCACACGAATGCGCAGACCGTCCATATCGGCTGGCGTGTTCACTGCGCGCTCGCTATTGGTCAGGTTGCGAAAGCCGCGTTCGGCGTAGGCCAAGCCTTTCAGGTTAACGTCGGAAAGCTTATCTAAAAGCTCCTGGCCGATTTCGCCATCCAAAACCCCATAAGCCGCCTCAGGGGACGGGAACAGGAAGGGCAGCTCAAACACTGCCATCTCTTCTACAAAGTTGGCTACCGGACCATTGGTAATCAACCCCATATCCACGGTGCCAATCTGCATGCCTTCCAACAACGTACGCTCATCGCCTAATGAAGCATTGGGGTAGATATCAATGATCACCTTGCCGTCGGTGCGCTCTTCCACCAACTCCTCAAACTTGGTGGCGGCGATATGAAAGCCATCCTGCTCGTTGACCACGTGCGCCAAGCGCAGAGTCACGGGGTCCATATCGTCAAAATTAGCCGCGAAGGCTGAGCTACAAAACGCCAAGGAAACAGAGAGTGCCAGCGTATGTTGTGCGAATGTTTTCATTTTTATAGGTTCCGGATGTGTAATAAAGGAAAGTGCCTGCAAAGCATGCATCACACAAGGCAAAACGGTCAATTAAGCGAGCAGTAAAGCCGCCGCGCGGCTAGACACAGCACGTCCGCACAGGTACGATACGCACCCAATGCGCCCGTAGCTCAGTTGGATAGAGTATCGGCCTCCGAAGCCGAGGGTCGCAGGTTCAAATCCTGCCGGGCGCGCCAGAATTGCTGAAAAAAAGCCCACGACAGAGTCGTGGGCTTTTTTTGTTAGCTAGCGTTTATTAATTCTTGCAGCCATTTTTGGCGCAGGTAATACGCTCTGACGTAGCTACCCAGTGAGACGCGTGTTCACGGGTATCGAATCCGCATCCCGTTTTACCGCCCTTGGTGCCTTTGTGTACTTCGTTTGTCGGAGTGTGTTTGACTGCCATTTGACCTCCTTCTCGTCACTATTAATTATTATGTTCTTTGCGTAGAAGCTATTGCTGTTATGCAATCGGCCTCTAAAAAAGAAGCATAGTCGCAATTAAGATGAGTGCCGAAGATTTCTTCGCTTTTGATGCTTCCATGAAAACGATGTCGTAAGCTTGGGACAATCAATGTCCACCCCGTCAGACAAGCAGGATCTGTAATGGATAAGAAGGGCCTCAACAAAAGTAGTTTTGTGCAAAATACATCGCACTGGTCGATACCGTCACGCTGAATATGTCTTTTGTATTCGCCTGTAACGGTGATGGTTTTCTTTTCAAGAGTGAACAGACTGTGGTCAGTTGGCCGAGTCGATGGTGGAAAAGGCGATAGAACAATGACCGATTACACTAAGCCTTGGCTTAGCCATCTTGAGCAATTGCAACAGCTTAAAGATCGTGGTCTGACCATCACGGACGACCAGCGTGCATTGGCTCATCTTCAACGCATGGGTTACTACCGGTTAAGCGGATACTGGTTCGCTTTTCGTCAGCGCTCAGGTGCCTGCACGCCTTTAAATAAATATGGTAAGCCACTGCTTAAAAAGGGCAAAACGGACTATCTGGCATTAGACGCGTTTAAGTACGGCACGACTTTCCAGCAGGCTGTCGATCTTTATGTGTTTGATAAACGGCTGCGCCTTCTCGCGTTGGATGGTCTTGAGCGTATTGAGGTGGCGTTGAGAGTAGATATTGCCCATACGCTGGGGCGGTTAGACCCGTATGCCTATTTGGGCCCTGCACTGCTGCACGATGAGTTTGCCTATAAAATTGATCAGAAAACAGGCGTAACGCCCCTGCATAAATGGCAGGAAAGCCATGCACGGTTAATCAATCGCTCTCGAGAAACCTTTATTGAGCACCATAAAAAGAAGTACGGGTTGCCGCTGCCGATCTGGATTGCCAGTGAGGTCTGGGACTTTGGCACGCTCTCGCACTTGTTCGGTGGAATGCGAGAAGACGAGCAGGATGCCATTGCTGCCCGCTATGGCATTAGCAACGGACGTGTGTTCGCTTCTTGGCTGCGCAGCTTGAATTATTTACGCAATGTATGTGCCCATCATAGTCGGTTGTGGAATCGCAATATGACGGACCAGCCGCGTAAGCCCGCCCATAGTGAAGCCTCTCTATTTTCCCTGGGCTGGCAAAACTCCCATGTTCAGGCGCGCCCTTTCCTACTGTTCTGTATTGTTCAGTACCTATTGATGACGGTTAACCCGACGAGCACTTGGTGGGCCCGCTTATCAGAGTTGTTAAGCAGTTTCCCAGATTTGCGCGAAGCAGGGCTAAATCTAAAAGGCATGGGAATTATAGAAGGCTGGGAGCAGTGGGAATGGGAAGCAAGGCAATAAAAAACCCCTAAGCAATGCTACTGCGTGGCAGTTTCACCGATAGGGGCCGTGTTGGCGTAAATACTAGGCGCCCACGTTTCGAAAGGCAACACTTTTTAACACCTGTAGGGTGGCAAATTACTATGGCCATTGAGCAAGGAATATGGAAGCTCGCGAGCACTCCTACCGCGCCTAAGTGGTCGCATACGGTTAATCGGCTTAAGCAGGTGTGGCCGTTAGATGTTCGTTCTCCAGCTTGATGCTAATTCTCTAGATACAGTAATTACACCCTCGGAAAGCGCCTTAACGCTCACCAAGGACGTGCCTGGTTACCACCTCAGCTCGATACCCAGGCACGTTTCACCCTAAAAAACTACTGACTAGCAGTAGGCCGCACCACAATATCGCTGGTGTCGACGTCGTCAGGCTGGTTAATAGCATGGGCGATGGCGGCAGCAATGGCCTCGGGTTTAAGGGCAATCTGGCGGTAAGCTTCCATGGCCTCGGCGGCTTCCTTGTCGGTGATAGTGTTGGCCAACTCCGACTCCACAACGCCGGGATAAACGCAGGTGACGCGCAGGCAGTTGGTTTCCTGGCGCAGGCCGTCAGAAATGGCGCGCACGGCGTATTTGGTGGCGCAGTAAACGGCAGCGGTGGGCACGACACTCAGCCCGCCGATGGAGGAGATGTTGATAACCTGCCCCGCCTGTTGCTCCTGCATGGTGGGAAGAACCGCCGCGATTCCGTTTAGTACGCCACGAATATTCACATCGATCATGCGGTTCCACTCGTCTACCTTGAGCGCTGACAGTGGGGAAAGCGGCATGATGCCCGCGTTATTGATGATGACATCGATGCGGCCATGGGTGGTGATCGCAAACTCTGTAAACGCCTGCATATCTTCACGGCTAGTGACATCCAGGGCCTGGTAATCAACCGTGCCGCCGTTGGCACGCAGGTCGTGTGTCAGTGCTTCCAGTCGGTCGGTTCGCCGCGCACCAATAATCAGGCAATGGCCTTGCTTGGCTAGTTCGCGGGCTGTGGCTTCACCAATACCGCTGCTGGCGCCGGTCAATAAAACAACTTTAGAGGGGACGTTCGATAGGCTGGCCATACGTTTTTCCTGTTGTGGGAAACTACAGGGAAAGCGTAGGGGATGCCCATGAACGGCAATATAGACGATCCTCTTGCATGCTTGCCTAAAGCTATTAATTGGCGGGCTGGAGGCAGGAAACTGACCCAGCAACCTATACTATTGCTCTTGTGTTGCCCGAGGTATTGACAATGTCAGCGGCGAAAAACAATGGCGAACAATGAGAGCATTTAGCGAGATTGCCCATGGTAGCGAGTAGCGATGCGGTAGTGCAGCGCCGGATAATCGAGCGGTTATATCAACTCGCCCCGCGCGAGGGATATACCCAGTCGCTGGTGGATGAGGTGCGCCTGATGCGCTCAAACCGGACGCTCAAAAACACCCCGGTGCTATATGAGCCGAGCATCGTCATCATCTGCCAGGGGCGTAAGCGGGGCTATCTGGGCAGCGAAGTGTATCTTTATGATGCGCACCACTATCTGGTGCTAGCGGTACCTCTGCCGTTTATTTCAGAGACAGAGGCGAGCCCTGACGTACCGATGCTGGGGATTGCGATCCGCCTTGATGCTGCGGTCATTGCAGAGCTTGCCACCCAGCTGGATGAAACGGTCGATGTTCAGCCAACCCCACCCCGCGGCATGCTTTCCACACCGCTTGATCAATCGCTTGCCGGTGCAACGCTACGCTTGCTGGATGCGCTGGCAACGCCTGCGGATGCACGCATTCTAGCACCGTCCATCGTGAGAGAGATTTGCTACCGGGTACTGACCGGCGAGCAGGGCGGAAGCGTTCGCTCAGCATTATCCCACTATGGGCAGTTCGGGAAGATAGCCAAGGCGCTACGCCGCATCCATGTACACTACGCCGCCCCGCTGGAAGTCAGTACGCTCGCCCATGAGGTGGGCATGAGCGCTCCGGCGTTTCATGCGCACTTCAAGTCCGTCACTCAAACCTCGCCTATCCAGTACATCAAATCGACGCGCTTGCACCATGCGCGGCTGTTGATGATTCGTGATGGATTGACCGCCGCTGCTGCGGCGAGCCGGGTAGGTTACGAGAGCCCTTCCCAGTTCAGCAGGGAGTTCAAGCGGCTATTTGGTCAGCCACCTGCAGAGGAGGTGCGCGCTATGAAATTGAGTCTGGCGTTATCACCGCCTGCTCCCATTACCGATATCGCTTCGTTGCATTGAGAACGATACGATGCCAGATGCTAACTCATTAGCACATTTTATAATCTCTCAGCCTATACGAGTTACCAATGAACATACTCGATAAACGCGCCTTCTACCTGCTGGAAGTAAGCAGTTGCGGCGGTATTCGCGCGGCGGCTGAGCATTTGCATATTAACCCCTCCGTGGTGAGTCGGCAGGTTCGCAGCCTTGAGCGAGAGCTGGGAATGGCGCTATTAGAGCGGCAGGGGCGCCATATGATGTTAACCGAGGCGGGGCTGCTGGTGGTGGATAGCTTTCTTGCCCAGCGGCGGCTCAACTCGGAGCTGGGGGATACGCTTTCCCGGTTGCGCAATCTACAGGCGGGGAAGGTCGTGGTTTCAGTGGGCGATGGGTTTGTGGATAGCTTTATCAACTACGTGATGAAGCGCGTCTCCGAACATTACCCGGACGTGCTGATCGAGATCAAAACGGGCATCTACTACCCCCGTGAGCCCCACGAGATGGTGGCCAACGACGAGGTGGATATTGCGATTACCTATGGGCCAATCTCGGATCCGAGGCTGGTGGTACACTCCTTTGAGCGCGGCCCGCTATGTGCCTTAGTGGCGCCTTTTCATCCGCTGGCCCGGCAGGAGAGTGTTACGGTAGCAGAGCTTTTGCAGCACAAGCTTATTTTTCTGCCCGATGTATCGGGGTCGCAGCAGTTTGTAAATGCGTTGTTTAGCGCCGCCGGGCAACCCGCCACGCCCGCCTACCGTTGCAACCTGCATTCTGTTTCACGTCGCATGGCGAGTGCCGGTATTGGGGTGTCGTTCATGACCGCGGCGGCTGCACGCAATGAGGTGGACGACGGGCAGCTCAGAGCAATTCCCGTGGCGCACCCACTGGCAGCCAGCAGTCAGGGCAATCTGGTAAGAAGAGTCGGCAGAAGGCTTTCACCCGCTGCCGACTATTTATGGAAGCTGATGCTGACGATGCAGTAATCAGTTCGCCATCATGTAAACGCCGGGGCCGATCGGCCACCCCATGGCCAGCCAGAACATCAAAAAGGCGGACCAGGCGAGCAGGAAGGTAACCGCTATCGGCAGCATGGTGGCTATCAGCGTGCCCAGCCCCATGTCCGGCTTGTAGCGCTGCATGTACACCAGGGCAACCGAGAAGTACGGGCTCATGGGTGAAATGATATTGGTGCTGGAATCACCGATGCGGAACATGGCCAGTACGAAAGCGGGGTCGAAATCGATCATCATCAGCATCGGCACGAATACCGGGGCCATCAGCGCCCACTGGGCCGAGCCGCTGGTCATGAACACGTTGAGTACCGCACTCATGGCAATGAATGCCCCCACCAGCGGCAGGCCGGTAAAGCCGGTGCTCTGCAGAATGTTTGAACCTTCAATGGCGATATATTGGCCCAGCTCCGACCAGCGGAAGTAGGCGATAAACTGCGCTATCGCAAAGAACAGAACCAAGGTGGGCGCTAAATCGCTCGCCGACTCAGCCATGCGCTGAGGCACATCGCGACTGGTTTTAATCTTACCGACGGTAATGCCATAAACCAGGCCGATGGTCACGAAATAGATAAACATGAGTGGCACCAGCGAGCGTAGGAAAGGTGACGGAATCAGCCCACCCTCTTCATTACGCAGCGGCGATGCCTCAGGTAAAACGGCAATGAGGACCAGTGCCAGATAGATTAAAGTGGCAAAGCCAACTCGCTTAAGCCCTCGTCTTTCTGCAGGCGTTAACTCAGGTTTGATGATGTCCGTCTTAAAATCCTTACTCATTGGCAGCGTGCGTTGGAGCCGTGGCTCCACCACCTTATCGATAATCAGCGTACCCGCAATGGCAAGCACGAATACTGAGCAAGCAACAAAATAGTAGTTATCAACTGGCGAAATATAGGCATCAGGATCGACCAACCGTGCTGCTTCGGTAGTGATGCCGGCAAACAGCGCGTCCCCGACA
Organism: Halomonas sp. 72; assembly: GCF_052379785.1. NCBI lineage: Bacteria > Pseudomonadati > Pseudomonadota > Gammaproteobacteria > Oceanospirillales > Halomonadaceae > Halomonas > Halomonas sp. 72. Next base: position 24,696 of record NZ_JBQSYY010000027.1, read on the forward strand.
GTAATAAACAGGCTGGCATCAAAACCTGCACCGGCGGCGGCGTAGGCTGCGGCAGCGCCCGCAATAGGGTGACGGCCCACCGAGTGATACAGCATGGCGGCCAGCGGTATCAAAATCAGGTAGTTGGCATCAGAAGCAATACTGCCGCAGATGCCCGCCAAAAATACGCAGAAGGTTAGCAGTGAGGGCGGGGCTTTGGCGACGCTTACCTGCATCAGCGTCGACATCAGGCCGACCTTATCGGCCAAGCCAATACCGAACATCACCACCAAAATAAGCCCAAGCGGTGGGAAGTTGACGAAGTTACTGACCACACTGGTCAGCATGAATTCTAAACCATCGCCTGATAGCAGGCTTTGGACATAGACGGTGTCGCCGGTTTGTGGGTTGATCGCCGAGACGCCAAACGTGGCGAGCATGGCTGAGATAACTACAACCACTACGGCGAGGATGGTAAATAGGATGAACGGATGAGGAAGTTTGTTACCCACGCGTTCAATAGAAGCGAGTACAGACTGCATAGTGTTAACCCTTGTTTTTAGAAATTTTTTGGTTGTAAAAAGGTTGTCAGCTGCGTAACAGTAGCCCTTTTGCTAAAGCAACAAACATGCCACCTGCTACCTGTAATATGTTGTCGTTAAAGTCGTAGTGTTCGTTGTGAAGATAAGCGCTGTCGCCGTTACCGACGAAGAAAAAGCAGCCAGGCACTTCCTGTAGGTAGAACGCAAAGTCTTCGGCACCCATGGTGGGCATGTAATCCAACTGCTGAATGTCGTTACTGACTACATATTTGGAGGCGAGTGCTAACACCCGTTCAGACCATTCGGGATCATTGGATAGTGGTGGAATCTGGTGAATGTGTTCAAGTTTGAAGCTGGCGCCATGGGCATCACACACGCCTCTAGTGACCTGCTCAAGCTTGCCAGCCAGCGCATCGCGGGATGAGGGGCGGTCACTTCTAATATTCACCACGAGCTCTGCGGCGCCGGGGATTACGTTGGCTGCATCGCCTGCATGAAAGGACGCTACGGTAATCACACCGGATTCCAAGGGTGATTTGTGACGGGCCACCAACCCTTGCAATTGTTGTACTAGCGAGGCGCCAACGTAGATCGGATCAATGGCCAAGTGAGGCATGGCCGCATGGCCAGAGACGCCCTCGATGATGACTTTGAACGTGTCGTTGCCACCCATAGCCGGACCGGGCTTTACGAACAGTTGGCCTTCAGGAAAGCCGGGGCGATTGTGGTAGCCAAATACGGCTTCCACTCTAGGGTTTTCAAGCACCCCAGCCTTGACCATCGCATCCGCACCGTTGCCGCCTTCTTCCGCTGGTTGAAAAAGCAACTTGAGATGCCCACACAGTTCATCACGCTTTTCCATGATGACTTCGGCGGCGAGTAGTAGCGTGGCGGTGTGTCCGTCATGTCCGCAGGCGTGCATAAGACCTTCATTCTGCGAACGATGGCCAAACGTATTGGCTTCGTGAATAGGAAGCGCGTCCATATCAGCACGAAACGCGATCACAGGACCTTCGCGGCCGGTATCCAGTTCCGCCAGGATCCCTGTTGTCGCAATACCCTCAGTTACCTTGTAGCCAAGCGCGCGTAATCGTTCGGCGGCTAGCTTGGCGGTTTGGGTTTCTTGGTATTTAAGCTCAGGCTGCTTGTGGAGAGTTTGTCGCAGAACGATTGCATCTTGTATTTGCTTATCGGTAAACATTGCCTGTCCTTGCCGTTATTGATGTGCCTATTGGCAACGTTATTAGGAAGACTAACCCTAAGTGACTTCACGGGTGGAAAGGAGAAGCAGGAACGTTATCTTTGTTGCTTTTTGAGCAACATTTAAATTAGATCCATGGTTTTAGTGCAAGATTTAGAAGTTATGTAGCTCAATAAAAAGCCGCGCAATCGCGCGGCTGCCTCATTTACTCTAAACCCCTTAAAACTCAGTCCTCAACGTAAGCGAGGCACTACGTGGGGCGCCGTAAGCCGTAGCGGTTGTAGTAGCGTTGGTCGAGCAGGTTGTCGACGTTAAGCGTTACGCTGGTTTCATCGTTGATATCGTATTTTGCCATGGCGTTAACGATGGCGTAGCCGGGCCAGTTGACGGCAGTGGAACCTGTGCTGACGCCGTTTGTAGGTTGGCCTGCCGGGCCTGATATCGCATGGGTGTTGCTTTGCGCGTACACACCGCCGCCGAAGGTCATGCGGTTCAAGAAACCGGACGGTTCATACGTAGTGGAAAGCTTGAACAGATGCGATGGGTCGCTGCGGCCATCCGAGTCCACACGGCGGAAGTGCAGGTAAGTGTAGCCACCGTAAACATTCCAGTTGGGCGTCAAAGAGCCGGCGATCTCCAGGTCGATGCCATCGGTTTCATAGCTGTCGCCCACGATGGGTTTAACCGTGGCGCCGCTGGTGGTTTCACGGGTTTGCGGCGTGAATGTGCTGGTGTAGCTTGCGTATAGCGAGTGATTGTCCGTGAGGTCATACACCACGCCTGCGTAGGGCGTTACCACGCCGTTTTCGTGCTGACTTGAGTGATCAATTGTGCGCAGTATCGTCATGGCGCATCGCGGCAGGCTGGCACTCGAAAACCGAGCCGGTGGCGGGCTACGTGTTGTAATGGCGCTACCCGCCTGTGCTGACACGTCAAGGGAAAGCGCCTCTTGATGCGTGTGGCTTCGGCGCGGGGATAGGGCTTGAGATGAGCGGGGCAAGCGTAAGAATTAGCGCAGCAGCAGGTCTTCCTTAATGGGAATAAACGCGCTCGCTTCGTTCATTAGTGACGCAGCGGTGAGCTGGGGAACGCCATACACCTCTACTTTTTTCCCATACTTGATGCGAATTTTATTCACCAGCAAGTCAAAATCGCCATCACCCGTTACCAGTACGATAACGTCGGCGTGCTCTGCGTACTCGATGGCATCCAGCGCAATACCCACATCCCAATCGCCCTTGGCAGAACCGTCGGCGCGTTGAATAAAGGGCTTTAGCTTCACCTCAAAACCAATGGCTCTGAGTATATTTTGAAACTCGCGCTGTTTCTTATCGCCTTTATCAATGGCATAGCAAAACGCACCCACCACGTCTCTGTTGGCGGTGGCTTGCGCCCAAAACCGGTTGTAATCAAAGTTTCTCCGATATGCATCCCGCGTGGTGTAGTAGACGTTTTGTGTATCAATAAAGATGGCGACGTTGGTCATAAATATGGCTCGTTGCGAACTATCCCATCATGAGGGCATGTTGGTCCCATAGCATCCAGATCGTACCGGCCACGATGATAAGCACGATCAGTGTGGTGAAGAGGATACGCTTTAGAGCGTCCCGGTGCGATTTAGCCTAGCCAATATGTAGGAAAAAGCGCAGATGAACAATGATGTGCACCAGTGCGAGCGCACCGAATGCCATGAGGGCAGGCTCCGCCTGTTAGCAAGCCCAGGGCACATGACTCACCCTGAGCTGATCTTGCAGGCAAATGAGCGCTGGATAGGCCATTCATTATTGGCAGGTCATTCATGAAACGCCTCGCCATGTTTCGTCGGCGGGTGTTTCATGAAAGGGTCTCAGTAGCTGTGATGCGCCAATGCGAATGTATTACTTTCCTCGGTGACCTTAAAGCGACCTACCATGCTGGCCATGTCGCCTGCTTGGTCGTCCAGTGAGCGGCTCGCTGTGGCGACCTGCTCGACCAGCGCAGCATTCTGCTGAGTGACTTCTTCCAACTGGGTTAACGCCTGATTAATTTGCTCAATGCCTGATGACTGTTCGGTGGTTGCTGCGGATATTTCTGACACCAAAGCAGCCGTATGCTGAGCGCGTTCTGCAATGTTTTTTAGCGTATCGCTTGTTGAGGTAACAAGTTCTTCCCCGTCTTCTATACTTTTAACGTTATTGTCGATCAGCTTTCGAATCTGCTTGGCTTCTTCTGCACTTCGGCTTGCCAGGTTACGTACCTCTGAGGCTACCACTGCAAATCCACGCCCTTGCTCACCGGCTCTTGCGGCTTCTACGGAGGCATTCAAGGCAAGGATATTGGTCTGGAAAGCGATGTTATCGATGGCTTCCACTATCGCGGTGACTTGCTGATTGGCTTCATGGATCTGCTCCATCGCCTTACGCGCCCGTTCGGCTATATCGTTAGCGGAATTTGCCTGGCTTGCCATGTCCTGTGTAGAACGACGTGCTTCCTGAGCCGTATCTGCACTTTGCTTCACGGTGGCCGTAATCTGCTCCATGCTGGATGCCGTTTCCACAAGCGACGCAGATTGCTCTTCGGTGCGCTGGGCAAGGTCTGCATTCCCCTTGGCAATCTCCTTGCTGGCAACTTCGACAGACTGAGCACCCTGCTTGATGCTGGCCACCAGCTCTTCCGTTTTAGCCGTTGATTCGTTGAACGCCTGATAAAGCTGTGACAACTCATCGCTTCCTGGAATCGCCAAGCGCTGAGTCAGGTCCCCTCCACGTGCCTGGATGTTTTCAAGCGCTATTTTTAGCGGGCGTACAATACTGCGGACAATGAGCACAGAAAGTAGAACCGCTAACAGAGCCGCCGCTAAGGAGCACGCCAGATAATACGCCAGCTCGCTGACCGCGTTGTCACGCAAGCTCTGGGCTGTTTCAAGCAGAAGATCGGCCGCTTCTCGTCCTACTTCCGCCTGGCTGTCAATCAGCATGGTTTGTTGGTCAAACCACTGCTGGTGATTGGTATTGAAATCTCCAGCCGTGCCTTGCTCCACTGCAGTACGTCGCATGTCAGCAAGCGTTTTAGCAAGATCACTTTCCAGTATAGCTGCCAGCTCGCTCTGCAGGCTGGCATTGGAAAGCTGATTAAACGTTTTAAGGTATGCTTCTGATCGGCCTGTGATCGACAGCAGATTGGCGAACGCGGTAGAAGACATGGCGTCTGCACTAAAAGCGGTTGTTAACATGGCCCGCTCAATACCCGCTAGTTCTTTTATGTTTAACAAATTGTAATAAGCGTTGAGCTGTCGAACAATTTCTCCGTGCTCAACGCTAAAGGTAAGTTGGCTGACAATGTTGATTAAAAAATCATTAATGTCCGTATAATAACGGTTGGATTGCTCGCCTGGTATTTCCAGCCTGTCGGCGCGCAAACGGAGTGTGTTTATCTCATGCAAAATTTGTTTAGCTTGAACTACCTGCTCTTGAACGCTTGTGTCATCTTCAGAAAAGATAAGGTTTTCGGTATAAAGATTGAACTTCTCAATCTGTCCGTCGGTCACCTTGCGCTGGCTAGGCAGCTCAGTGCGAAAGTTTTGCCCGCGGCTGCCTAAAAAGGCGGCTGTCATACCACGCTCGCGCTGAAGTTCATGAACCAGGTCACCGGCATACTGGCTCAGTACCGTCATCTCCTGAAGATGATTCATTTCAGACACAATCGCTTTACGTTCTAAAATACCTGACACTGCTAGCCAGGTCATGG
>NZ_JBQSYY010000028.1:0-28529 GCF_052379785.1 Halomonas sp. 72
GTGTGGAAAATGAGACCTCATCTTAAAAGCGAATATAAAGCGCTTAATGAGTTACCTTACTCCTCACAATTTACCCTTCACTATTCATAGCCTCACGTTAATCACCCAATCTGTGTCAAAATGCTCGCCTCAAGGAGGATTGCCATGACACAAATGCGCTGGGACCAGTTACTTTCCCCACGACGTCTGCACGATCAACGCCCGGATAACACGCGCGAAATTGGCCGTAGCCCCTTTCATAAAGACCATGACCGAATTGTTTTTTCAGGTTCCTTTCGCCGCTTGGGGCGTAAAACCCAGGTACATCCGTTAACTGAAAATGATCATATCCACACACGTTTGACTCACTCGCTGGAAGTGGGCTGTGTGGGCCGCTCTTTAGGCATGATTGTCGGTGAGCTGTTACATGATCGCCTGCCAGAATGGATTACGCCTGCTGATATGGGCGTTATCGTACAAACCGCTTGTTTGGGCCATGATATTGGTAATCCGCCTTTTGGCCATGCCGGAGAGTACGCGATCCGCGACTGGTTTCGCCGCGCACAAGGTAGCGGCTTACTGGATGGCTTGTCAGAAGCCGAGCGGGAAGACCTGCTCACGTATGAAGGCAATGCGCAGGGCTTTCGTGTTATTACCCAGATCGAATATAACCAGTTTAACGGCGGTATGCGTTTATCGGCCGCAACACTTGGAACCTTGCTGAAGTACCCCTGGACCGTGCGCTATAGCGGGCGAGCGGGTAAGTTTGGCTGTTATCAGTCTGAACAGGCGCTCTTAAAAGAGGTCGCCGACGCAGTGGGTCTGCTGCCTCAGGGGGAGCAGCGCTGGTGTCGCCATCCGTTGGCTTGGCTAGTCGAAGCGGCCGATGATATCTGCTATGCCCTGCTGGACCTGGAAGATGGCCTGGAAATGGGCATTCTGCGTTATGAAGAAGTCGTGGAAATCCTTCGTCAAGTGGCTGGGGAGTTTCCGCCTGAGTATGCGGATATGGAGGAGCGTCAGGTATCGCAGCGCCGACGTATTGCCCTATTACGCGGTGCTGCCATGGAGCGTGCGGTTAACGATGTCGGTGCGGTTTTTGTGCAGCATGAACAGGCGCTGTTAAACGGCACGCTAAAAGAGGATCTGCTTGAGCTGTGCCACCCGGATTTAGGCTGGGGCGTACAGGCAGCGAAGCAGCTGGCCCGCGAGCGTATTTTCCAAAATGAGCGTAAGGCCAAACTAGAGATTGGCGCCTACACCACTCTAGGCATTCTACTGGAGGCTTTTATTGGCGCCGCTCATGAGTTGCACCATACCGGACAGTCATCCTTCAAGCATCAGCGTGTACTGGCGCTAATAGGAGAGAATACGCCGCTGCCCTCCTGGCCGCTTTACGATAGCTATCGACGTATGCTGGACTTTATCGGCGGGATGACCGACCACTATGCAGTTGATCTTGCTCAGGAGATGGGGGGGCGTTTACGCGGCGATTAAGCAATAACGCATCAGACCGATGGCTGGCGGAGATGACGTAACTCTACCAGCCTCGCCCTTTCCATTAGCAAATAAATGATCTTGTCATGGATCGGATCGCTTAGCGTGCCAGGTTTGAGGTCAGTGAGCTGCTTGGCAAGCTGCTCTCCACTGACCACCAGTACATCGCCTGTTGCCTCGGTAGTGTCAATTTCCCAGCCGGGCAATACGAGCACGCCCCGTACGGGGACCGGCACACCGCAGCGCCGTTCAAGCCACTGCGTGAGCCAGCTAACGGCTTGACGTGTCTTGTGAAGAGGGCGGCGCTCATGCCAATGAGGAAAGCGTAAACGCTCGCGTTCAACCGCCACGGTATTAAGCTCTCGGCCGTCTGAGCCAATGGCTAATGCACGTGCCCGCGTTTCCAGTACGAACACACCATACGGCGTAACCACCACATGATCGATAGTGAAACTGTCGGTTGGTACATCATGGAATACGTAGTAAGGATGTGCCTCAGGACGAATAAGCCGCTCAAGCTCTTGGCCAACCGCCAGTTCGCAAGCAAGGCCAAGTTTTAGCCGTCGGATGCGCTGGTAGTCACGTACCAATAACAAGGAAAACGTTAACACAAGTAGGGTGCTTAACAGGCCATAGAGTGCCCACTCCACCCAATCTTGTTGACTGACAAACAACATTCTTCCCATGCCGTATACCAACGGGGCCAGGCTAATAATCGGACCTAAAGCACCATTTAAGAAAAGACTTGAGAAGGCCTGGTCAAGGCGATGGCGTAATGCTTGCCCTGGTTCACGCAGTGGCGCATCAAAAGGCGACTCAACGCGCGCATCATGCAGGCTGCGCAGGGCTAATACGATGCCGCCCATCGCAGCCATGGGAAATAAGAAGATGAGCGGTAGCAGGTATTCCAGCCAAACCATTGCAGTGCCTTGCCTTTTAACGGCCTGCCTTATAGCAGGCCTGATGAGAGAAACGGATTAACCGCCAGCTAGCTTAACTTGATAACCTTGCGCGGTTAGTGCTTCTCGTAACGTATCTCGATGGTCGCCTTGAATCTCAATGATGCCGTCTTTGACGGCTCCGCCCGTGCCGCAGCGCTTTTTAAGCGTCTTCGTCAGCGCTTTTAGTTCCGCGCTGGGCAGTGGGATACCACTAATGGTCGTAACACCTTTACCTTTACGACCACTGGTTTCACGGCGAATGCGTACGATACCATCCAGCGCAGCAAGGCGTGCTTGCTCACTGTTTTCCTCACAGCTACAGGCATCCAGTGCCTCACGGCACTCCGGGCACGTTTTACCATGCTCCGTTGAGTATACAAGCCCACCAAGCTGGTCGCGTAAAGAGGCCATTGTCACCCTCCTACTGAGCGTTGTGGCATGGGGAGGCTCCAGGCTTTTTGGTAAAGGCGCTCAATAACGGTGGGTAGCTGGTACATATTACTAATCATGATAGCGTTTTCTGGCGTCTCTTCGGCATCGGGAAAGCGATTTAAATGAATGACCGTCATTCCGGCCTCAAGTGCCGCACGAACACCCACCAAGGCGTCATCAATTGCAATACAGTCATGCGCACTATAGCCCATGATACTGGCTGCGTGCAGATGCAAACAGGGTTCCGGCTTCCAGCAGTTAGCGGTATAGCCGCTAAACAGACGATGACCAAAGTAATCGTTTAGGCCGGTGGCTTGAAGTGCCGTGCGAATTTTGGTTTCAGGACCGTTGGAAACAAGGGCACTTGGATAGTCTGACAAGTTATCCAGCGCCTCTCTGGCGCCAGGTATTAGTGTCAGCTCTTCAGCAAGGCGGTTAGCCAGATTGGCCCGCATGGCGCCTTCCATGTGGGCGAGTTGGTCAGGGTCCACTTCGCCGTAGCGTTGTTGTAACTCGGTCACGATGCGTCGGAACCGGGCTCCCCGAAACTCACCAAGGTAGTCAGCTGGTACGAAGGGCAGTCCTATAGAGTTAAGCCCTATCGACATTTCTTCAGCTAAAAGAGGCTCACTATCGACGAGGGTGCCATCACAGTCAAACAGCAAAAGTGGGAGCGGCATTGTGGTTCCTTGCAGCGACTTAAACGCTACCAGTGTTGATTGAAGCCTACCAAATGCCTATTGAACGAGATTTTTAGGCTTTTGTGAACACTGTTTCGTAATTTTTTGTAGCGAGTGCCGCAATAAACCCGTTATGCACGATGCGTTAACGAAGAAATAGCGAAAACTGGCGAAGCACCGTTATAGGCCAAGTGATAACGGCGCCCGAATCCGTTATGACTAGCGCGATAAACGGCGCGAATTGGCACTGCTACGCAGATGATAAGGCTGCATAGCCTGACGGCTGGTGACCCACCAGGGCACATGTTGTCCGCTGAGCATATTCAGTAACGTTTTTTGCATGGCGAAACCCGCCTCCATACTGGCTTCAAGTTTCTCCGTCACACGCTGGTTCTCTTTCATCATGCTTGGGCTAAAAAACGGCTGTTCAGTGTTGGCTTCTTTATGCTGCGGCGCAATGTTTATGTGTATCGGCTGCGTGTTAACCACAAAAAAGACGGCCAACTGGCCGTCTTTTAACCTACGTCATGCTTGAATTTATTTAACTTTCGGATCCAGCTCGCCACGCTCGTAGCGGTTGAACATCTCTTCAAGGTTGATCGGCTTGATCTTACTGGCGTTGCCCGCGGTACCAAAAGCTTCGTAGCGAGCGATACACAGATCGCGCATGGCGGTAACGGTTTCCTTGAGGAATTTGCGCGGATCAAACTCAGACGGATTCTGAGCCATAAAGCGACGTACGGCGCCGGTAGAGGCCAAGCGCAGGTCGGTATCGATATTGACCTTACGTACGCCGTGCTTGATGCCTTCAACGATCTCGGAAACCGGCACGCCGTAGGTTTCCGGAATTTCGCCGCCGTACTGGTTGATCACCTCAAGCCACTCCTGGGGCACAGAAGAGGAGCCGTGCATGACCAGGTGAGTATCTGGAATACGCGCGTGGATCTCTTTGATACGCTGAATAGATAGCGTATCGCCTGTCGGCGGCCTGGTGAATTTATACGCCCCATGGCTCGTGCCGATGGCGATGGCCAAGGCATCTACGTGGGTAGCTTTAACAAACTCGGCGGCTTCTTCCGGGTCGGTGAGAAGCTGTTCCATATCCAGCTTGCCTTCTGCACCAATGCCGTCTTCTTCACCGGCCATGCCGGTTTCGAGGCTACCCAGGCAGCCCAGCTCACCTTCAACGGAAACGCCACAAGCGTGAGCCATTTCTACGGTGCGACGCGTCACATCAACGTTGTAGGCGTAGTCAGTCGGTGTTTTACCATCTTCACCCAGCGAGCCATCCATCATGACCGATGAGAAACCCAGCTGAATAGAGCGCTGGCACACGGCAGGGCTGGTGCCATGGTCCTGGTGCATAACCACCGGGATATGCGGGAATTCTTCAACGGCCGCCAGAATCAGGTGGCGCAGGAAAGGGGCACCTGCGTATTTACGCGCGCCTGCTGAGGCTTGAACGATAACGGGCGAATCGGTCGCGTCAGCCGCTTCCATGATGGCGCGCATCTGCTCAAGGTTATTAACGTTGAACGCCGGAATACCGTAGCCATATTCGGCAGCGTGGTCGAGCATCTGACGCATGCTGATCAAAGCCATGGGGTCACCTTCTTTAGTTATCAGTGTGAACGAGTGCGAAAATATGCAGGTTCAATTCGTTTAATGTTAACCGCGTTTGGCGGCTGCTTCGAGCGCGGCAACGGCAGGCAACTGCTTGCCCTCAACATACTCAAGGAAAGCGCCGCCTCCGGTTGAGATATACGAGACGCGATCCGCAATCGCGTATTTATCGATGGCGGCTAACGTATCACCCCCGCCCGCAATAGAAAATGCATTGCTATCAGCAATGGCCTGGGAGATAACTTCCGTGCCTTTACCAAACTGGTCAATCTCAAATACGCCCACTGGGCCATTCCATAAAATGGTACCCGCACTCTTGAGCATGCTGGCCAAATGAGCGGCGGTTTCAGGGCCAATATCCAGAATCATTTCATCGTCGTTAACCTGGTCGACTGGTTTAACCACCGCATCGGCTGATTCAGAAAATTCAGTTGCCACGACAACGTCGGTGGGTAATGGAATGGAGACCTTTTCCATCAGTGCCTTCGCTTGGGGAACCAGGTCGGCTTCATAGAGCGATTTGCCCACATTATAGCCTGCTGCGGCAATAAAGGTGTTGGCAATGCCGCCACCCACGATCAGTTGATCGCACTTGTCCGATAGGGAATTGAGCACATCAAGTTTGGTAGAGACTTTGGAGCCGCCCACAATCGCAGCCATGGGGCGCGCCGGATTAGCCAAGGCTTTTTCAAGCGCATCGAGCTCTTGCGCCAACAGTGGGCCCGCACATGCACTGGGCGCAAAGCGAGCAACGCCGTGGGTAGAGGCTTGAGCGCGATGGGCGGTGCCAAAGGCATCCATTACAAATACATCACATAGCGCCGCGTACTGTTTGGCGAGCTGTTCTGCGTCTTTCTTTTCGCCCATGTTAAAGCGAACGTTTTCAAGCAACGCGACCTGACCATTTTCAAGTGTCGGCGGTGTCTCAAGATAGTCGCTGATCAGCTCGACCGGTTGGCCTAGCAGGTCGCTTAAATGTTTGGCTACCGGGGCGAGTGAGAACTCATCAGCGGGATCACCTTCGGTTGGGCGGCCAAGGTGACTCATCAGCATGACTTTAGCACCCGCTTTCATCGCCGCCTGAATGGTAGGCAGCGCCGCTTTCAGACGTGCATCGCTTGAGACATTGCTGTGCTTAATCGGCACGTTCAGGTCTTCACGAATCAGTACGCGTTGCCCTTCCAAAGGCAGATCCATCATTTTTTGCACGTTCATGTGAGCGGTTTCCTCGTCTTCCAGGCGGTGAATCGGATAGTGATAGTTAGCCGGTACGACTAAGCGGCGCGCTCTCGGGAAAGCACGGCTAACCGTTGGGTAATATCGAGCATGCGGTTTGCAAAGCCCCACTCGTTATCAAACCAACATAAAAGCTTGATAAGGCGTTTTCCAGCGACGCGGGTTTGGGTCGCATCGAAAATGCCGGAATGTGGGTCATGATTAAAATCAATGGAGGCCATGGGCGCTTCGGTGTAGCCCAGCACTCCCGTAAGACGCTGCTGGCTAGCGTGATGCAGCAGGTCATTGATTTCCTGGGCGCTGGTGTCACGACGCACGGTCAGTGCGGCATCCATCGCCGAAACATTAATGGTGGGAACGCGGACGTGTAAACACTCAAAACGGCCTTCCAGGTGCGGCATCAAACGGCTGATGCCGCGCGCAAGCCCTGTGTCCACCGGCACAATGGACTGCATGGCCGAGCGTGTCAGGCGCAGATCGGTTTGATGGTAAGCATCGATCACTGGTTGATCGTTCATCGCAGAGTGAATAGTCGTGGTTACCCCGTGCTCCAGCCCCAGCGCTTCGTCGAGTACGGTAAGCAAAGGAACCAAACAGTTGGTGGTACACGAGGCCGCCGATAGGATGCGCTGAGAGAGAGTCAGCTCGTGCTGATTAATTCCCCACACGATCGTTGCATCGACATCGTTTTCCGCTGGCTGTGAAAACAGCAGGCATTTTGCGCCAGCGCTTAAATGCTGCTCGGCTGTTGTGCGGTCTTTAAAACTACCTGAGCACTCAAGCACGAGGTCAACCTGCAGCGCTTCCCAGGGAAGTTGGCGAGGGTCTTTTTCACATAGCACCTGAATGCGTTGCCCGTTGACCACTAATGCTTCACCGTCATGCTCGACACTTCCTGGGAAGCGACCATGAGTCGTGTCGTAACGGGTCAGGTAGGTAATCGTCGCGAGGTCAGAAAGCTCATTGATAGCGACGACCTCAATACGTGAGTCGCCACGCTCAATCAGTGCCCGCAATACGCACTGGCCAATACGCCCATAACCATTGATGGCGATGCGATAGGTAGGAGCAGTGTGTGTAGAGGCAGATGTAGCCATGTAAGAAAGCGGCTCTTGGAAGATGAATCAGTGACCGTCAATAAATAAAAAACATTCGCAATAATAGCGTATTTCAACCACCGGCGCCTATCAGATGCCAAGCGAAAGGCAGCATTAGGGCGGTGAAAATGCCGGTAAGACTCATCCCAAGAGAGGCAAAGGCACCTGCGGCCGGGCTGATTTCAAATGCCCTTACCGTCCCAATCGCATGGCCGTTTAGGCCCAGCGCAAAGCCGATAATGCGCTCGTCTTCAATGTTTAAAAGTCGTGCAGCAAGGCCGACGAATGCGGCGGTAGCCACACCGGTAATCAGCAGTGCGCCCAGCAAGAGCGCCACCGAGCCGCCAATTTGCTCGGTAATGCCAATCGCGATAGGCGCCGTTACGGACTTTGCCGCAATAGAGGCGAGAATAAGGGGTGAGCTACCCAATACCCAGGCAATTAGCAGGGCGTAGCAAGCCGCCAGCGTGGCTGCAATCGGCAGGCAGATGGTAAGAGGTCGCCATAGTGCCCGAATATGCGGCAACTGCTGATAAAGCGGCATACCCAGCGCGACGGTCGCGGGCCCTAATAAAATGGTCAGCCAAGCGGCATCCTGCCGATAGGTGTCATACGGCAGGCCAATGGCGGCAAGCGTGGCAGCAAGCAGAAGTGCAGCGATCAAAATAGCCGGTAGCCAGGTCGGTTTTTTTAATCGTTTGAAAATCAGGTTACCCAACAAAAATGCCGCTAACGTTAGCCCAACGGCAAACAGCGGCGTCGTACTTAAGGTGCTTAACAGGGCATTAGCGGGCATGCATTTTTTCCATCAGGCGCTTAAGTAGCCACAGCGTAGTGGTCACGCTTAATAGCGTACCCACAATCAGCGCACAAAGAATGGCTAGCCACTGGCCAGCAAGCTCATCAAAAATAAAAAACACGCCCACCACGCCCGGCATAATCAGCATGGCAAGCAGGCCGATTAATGGCTGCGCTGCGGCGGCGATGGTCGACGGGACTCGCCCCCAAACGGCAAGCGTTGCGGTTAATAACAGCATACCGACAACGCCGGATGAAACCGGTAGACCGGTAACGTAAACCGTTACTTCACCGATCAACCAGTAACTCACTAGCCATAAAAAGCCATTAAGTGCAGGCATTGTTAGCCAAGCAGTTCATTGGCAGTGTTGAGGATATTCTCAACCGTAAAGCCGAAGTGCTTGAACAGCTCTCCCGCAGGGGCGGATTCGCCGAACGTGGTCATGCCGATCACACGGCCGTCCAGACCTACATACTTGTACCAGTAGTCGGCATGTGAGGCTTCAATGGCGATGCGCTTGGTGACCGCCCTGGGCAGGACGCTTTCCCGGTACTCGGCGTCCTGACCGTTGAAGCGGTAAGTCGACGGCATGGAGACCACGCGTACTGCTTTGCCCTGCTTTTCAAGCTCGGCGGCCGCGTCCATGGCCAGCCCTACTTCCGAACCGGTGGCGATCAGGATCAGCTCGGGCGTACCATCGCTGTCTTTCAGCACATATCCGCCACGCTGAATGGAAGCCAGCTGGGCTTTGGTGCGCGCCTGGTGCGGCAGGTTCTGACGCGACAGGATCAGTGCCGTGGGGCCAGAGTGACGCTTGATGGCCGCATCCCAGGCCGCGGCGGTTTCCACGGCGTCACAGGGGCGCCAGGTGTTCAGGTTCGGCGTCGTGCGCAGGCTGGTCAACTGCTCAATCGGCTGGTGGGTCGGGCCATCTTCGCCCAGGCCAATGGAGTCATGGGTAAATACGTAGATCGCCTGCTGACCCATTAATGCCGCCATGCGAACCGCGTTACGCATGTACTCCATGAAGATCAGGAAGGTTGCGCCGTACGGGACAAAACCACCGTGCAGGGCGATACCGTTCATCACCGCGCCCATGCCGAACTCACGTACGCCATAGTGCAGGTAGTTACCGCTGGCATCTTCCGGCGTAATCGCTTTGGCGCCCTTCCAGAAGGTCAGGTTGGACGGGGCAAGGTCCGCACTGCCGCCCAACAGCTCCGGCATTTTCGGACCAATCACGTTAAGCGCTTCCAGCGACGCTTTACGGGTGGCGATGCTGGCGCCTTTTTCCTGGGCCTGCTCGATGAGGGCTTCGGTCGGTATTTCAGCCGGCAGCTGGCCTTTCATGCGGCGCTTGAATTCCTGCGCCTCGGCCGGGAACGCCTCGGCATAGCGGGCAAAGCGCTTTTCCCATTCCTGCTGGCGGGTTTTACCTGCTTCGCGGGCATCCCAGCCAGCGTACACGGGCTCGGGAATATGAAACGGCGCGTGGGGCCAGTCCAGCTGCTTGCGCGCCAGGGCAACTTCGTCTTCGCCCAGCGGCGCGCCGTGCGACTCTTCCTTGCCCTGCTTGTTGGGCGCACCGAAACCGATAACCGTTTTACAGATAATCAGGCTGGGCTTGTCATCGTTCTGTTTGGCAAGTGCAATGGCGGCCTGGATCTCTTCGGGCTTGTGACCATCGACATTGGGCACCACGTGCCAGCCGTAGGCTTCAAAGCGCTTGGCGGTATCGTCGGTAAACCAGCCTTCCACTTCCCCATCAATCGAGATGCCGTTGTCGTCGTAGAGCGCAATCAGCTTGCCCAGCTGCTGAGTACCCGCCAGCGACGCCGCCTCATGGGAAATACCTTCCATCAGGCAGCCGTCACCCAAAAAGCACCAGGTGTGGTGATCGACAATGGTGTGGCCCGGACGGTTGAACTGCGCTGCCAGGGTTTTTTCGGCAATCGCAAAGCCGACGGCGTTGGCAAACCCCTGGCCGAGCGGGCCGGTAGTGGTTTCGATGCCGGGCGCGTAGCCAAATTCCGGATGGCCGGCGGTGGGCGAGTGCAACTGACGGAAGTTCTGAAGTTGTTCCAGGCTTAACTCATAGCCACTTAAGTGCAGCAAAGAGTAGAGCAGCATTGAGCCGTGGCCATTGGACAGCACGAACCGGTCACGATCGGCCCACTTGGGGTCCTCGGGGTTGTGCTTGAGGTGATCATTCCACAGCACCTCGGCGATATCAGCCATGCCCATGGGGGCGCCAGGGTGGCCGGACTTGGCCTTCTGAACAGCATCCATGGAAAGGGCGCGAATGGCATTGGCCAGCTCAAAACGGGACGGCATGGGGTGCTCCTCGCCTGAAAACGGAAATAATGAAGGCGCTATTGTCGCTGACTTCCCCTGTTGCGGCAAATGCGGCGGCAAATGTAGCGGCAAATTATAGGCCACATTCTGGGAAGAACTCCCAACAGCGTGTAGACTCTGCCTCCCGAAGCGGTGGTCAACCTGGTCATGCCGCTTCCTTATATGGGCAGGGAACCTCCTGCCGTGATTTCCTGCTGATGCTGCGAGTAGTGAGCAGCCGTCATACAGAGGGTCGAGAGCGCGATGAGCGAATATTCCCTGTTTACCTCGGAGTCTGTCTCCGAAGGTCATCCCGATAAAATTGCCGACCAGATTTCGGATGCGGTGCTGGATGCTATTATCGCCCGGGATAAACAGGCACGGGTTGCTTGTGAAACCATGGTGAAAACCGGTGTGGCAATTATCGCTGGTGAAATTACTACCTCGGCGTGGGTGGATCTGGAAACGCTGGTACGCGACGTGATTACCGACATCGGTTACACCTCTTCCCACGTGGGCTTTGATGGCGCAACCTGTGGCGTGATTAACCTGATCGGCAAGCAGAGTGTTGAAATTGCCCAGGGCGTTGACCGTACCAAGCCCGAAGACCAGGGCGCTGGTGACCAGGGCCTGATGTTTGGTTACGCGACCAACGAAACCGATTCGTTTATGCCTGCGCCGATCCACTACTCGCATCGTTTGGTTGAGCGTCAGGCTGAGCTGCGTAAAAACGGTCTGCTGCCGTGGCTGCGTCCGGATGCCAAGAGCCAGGTAACCTTCCGTTATAATGAACAGGGCCAGCCGTGTGGCGTTGATGCAGTGGTGCTTTCCACCCAGCACGACCCTGAGATTGATCAGGAAGACCTGCGTAAAATGGTCAAGCGCGAAATCATCGAACAGGTGATTCCGGCTGAATGGCTCAACGAAAATACCCAGTACCACATCAATCCGACCGGTAAGTTTGTGATTGGTGGCCCGGTGGGCGACTGTGGCTTAACCGGCCGCAAGATCATCGTGGACACCTACGGCGGCATGGCGCGCCACGGCGGCGGTGCGTTCTCGGGTAAAGACCCTTCAAAAGTCGACCGTAGTGCAGCCTATGCGGGCCGTTACGTGGCCAAGAACGTGGTCGCGGCAGGTCTTGCCGATAAGTGCGAAATTCAGGTTTCCTACGCGATTGGTGTTGCGGAGCCGACCTCCGTGGCTATCGATACCTTCGGCACCGGTAAAATTGACGATGCCCGGATTGTTGAGCTGGTGAACGAGCACTTTGATCTGCGTCCCTACGCGATCACCAAAATGCTCGACCTGCTGCACCCGATGTATCAACTGACGGCTGCCTACGGCCACTTTGGTCGGGCGCCGTTCGAGCACAGCTACACCTGGAGCGATGATAAAGGTGAACAGCACACTGAAACCTTTACCGCCTTCCCTTGGGAGAAGACCGATAAAGCCGACGCGCTGCGTAAGGCCGCTGGTTTGTAAGATTTTCGCCAGGCAGTTTGTAAGAGAACGCCCCTTTGGCTCTGCCAGGGGGCGTTTTTTTATGCTGCGTGTTTTAGGCTAGGCAGTACAACCACTTGGGGAGTGCGTTATGCCGACAGCACGCTGGGGAAAAATCATGAGAGGGCTGCTGTTGATGGTGGCGCTTGGCGTGACGAGTAGTACGGCGATGGCGGCTTGCCCCACGTGGCCCAATGAACGGCTTGAGCAGGAGACTCTCGCGCTCGCCGCGCAAGTCGCCCAATGGGACCATGCCTATCATGAAGAGGGCATCTCGCTGATTGATGATGTGCTCTACGACCAGGCCCTTGGCCGCCTTCAGGATTGGCGCGCCTGCCTGAACGACACCACCGCCCACCAGCCGCTTACCCGGGTAACGTCCAGCCGCCGTACGCTTGAACATCCGGCTGCCCAGCAAGGGTTGGATAAAACCGATGAAGCGGGCGTGCGTCGCTTTACCAGCCGCCGTGAAAATTTATGGATACAGCCCAAGGTGGACGGCGTGGCGGTAACGCTGCGCTATCAGGCAGGCGAGCTGGTGGAAGCGGTCAGCCGAGGGGATGGACAGCAGGGGCAGGATTGGACGGCCCGCGCCTTACAATTACCCAGCGTGCCTAATACGCTGCCCGGCACTACTTCAGCCATTGTTCAGGGCGAGCTTTATTGGCTGCTTGATGAACATGTTCAGTCGCGTACGCCTGGTTCCGGGGCCCGTGGGGCCGTGGCGGGGGCTATGGCGCAAGCAAGCCCAACCGAGGACGTGCTGGCGCAGGTCGGGCTGTTTGTATGGGGCTGGCCGGATGGGCCAACCGACATGACTGAGCGGCTGGCGCAACTGAGTGCACTTGGGTTTGATACCGCCCGCTACACGCATTTATTAAGTGATGAATCGGATGCGGCTTACTGGCGGGAGGCGTGGTTTAACGGCGCACTGCCGTTTGCAACCGACGGCGTAGTGATTAAACAGGCAGAGCGCCCGGGTATTCGGCGCTGGTCCACGACCCCGCCTGAATGGGCGATTGCTTGGAAATACCCACTGCAGAAAGCGCTGGCAGAAGTACGTGGCGTGGAGTTTCGCATTGGGCGCACTGGGCGTATCACGCCACTGATCTGGCTCTATCCGGTTGAATTGGAAGGTCGGCGTATCAGTCGCGTATCGCTAGGCTCACTCGGCCGCTGGGAAAACCTCGATATACGCCCCGGCGACCAGGTGGCCATAACCCTGGCCGGGCTTACCATCCCTCAGCTTGAAGAGGTGGTCTGGCAAACCCAGGAGCGCACCGTCGTGGAAGCACCCTCTGAGACTACCTACCATTTGCTGAGCTGTTTTCAGCATAGCCCAGGCTGCACGTCCCAACTGCTGGCGCGGCTCACCTACCTTGGCGAACAGCTGGGTTTTCAAGGCGTGGGCGAAGGCACCTGGCAAGCGTTACTTGAGGCCGGGCTGGTGCCGGATCTGCTGGCCTGGTTATCGCTTGAACCCGATCAGCTGCGCCAAGCGCACGGAATTGGCGAGGCACGTAGCGACTCACTTTATCGGCAGTTTCAGGCGGCCAAGGCTGCTCCCTATGATGCTTGGTTAAAAGGGCTGGGGTTGCCGCCTGCTGGCGCTGCCAGCCTGCCTGATTGGCAAGTGGCGAGCACGTATCCGCCAGGCGACTGGGAAGCCCTGCCGGGCATCGGCCCCGGCAGAGCCCAAGCGCTTGAGGCCTTTTTCTCCCATACCCAAATGCAGGCCATGGCCGAGCAGCTTCGCGCGTTGAATGTAGAGGGGTTTACGACACAACCCTAACCAAGCCCGGTGGCGCGCAGCATGAGCCCCAGATAGAAGGGAATCAGTAGCGGTGCCATCAGCGTGGTTACCAGCACCGCCAGCGCCCCTTTTTGCGGCTGGATACCCAGCTCCATGGCGACCACCACCACGTTAGAAGCCATGGGCACCACGCCTAATAGCAGTATCGCCATGGCCAGTTCTGCAGGCACTGGCATGAGCATCTGTAATAGCATGACCGCGGCAAAGGTAGCCACTGGCCAAACGATATACCGAAGGCCTACGCAGGCGGCGATAAAGCGCGTATCCCAGGCAGCCAGCGTTACCCGGCTAAGCGTCATGCCAATAATCATCATTCCCAGCAGCGTATAGGTCGCGGGAAAAACATCCAGCGAGCTAGCCAGGGCCGTAGGCAGCGTAACATCGAGCGAACTCAGCAGTAGCGCCAGCAAAAACGTGTAGATCAGCGGAAGGCGTGAAATCTTGATCAGACTTTGGCGAATCGAGAAGTGGCCACGGGCACTTAAGTAAAAACCCACGGTAAATTCATACAAATTGATGCCCAGCATGCAGAACAGATAGAGCGTTACGCCTTCTGGAGGCAAGAGAATCAACGCTACCGGCAAACCGAAATAACCGGTGTTGCCTGTCCCGGATGAAAACGCCAGCAGTGCGCCTTCCTGCGGACCAAAGCGGTGTTGCGTCACGCGCTGAACCAGCAGCGCCAGAAGGCTAACCAGCACAAACAGAGAAAGCGTTAAGACCAGGTACTCAGGCGTTGGCCCCCCATTCATCAGCGCGCGAAAAATGGTTAAAGGCGCAATGAGATAAACCAGCAGCGTGGCAATGGGCCTTGGGTCGATTTTTAACCGTTGGGCGGCAATCCAGCCCAAGCCTACAAAGCTTAGCAGCATGAGTAGCGGGCCTATTAACGCGCTGGGTGATAGCTCCATATGCCCTCCTGACGGCATAAAAGGGTGGGTAACATGAGCCGAATTAAAGGCTAAGCGTGGAATCTTTCATTAGCCGCGGCGCAGTAGAACAGCGAGAATACACCAAAATATCACTCTTTATTTTATTGTTCTGTATGAGGAAACCCCATGAGCAGCCAACAGCATCCGCTCGGTATCAGCTTTGAATTCTTCCCGCCCAACACGGATGCTGGGCGCGACAAGCTGATGCTGGTACGCGATGAGCTGGCCACTCGTAATCCGCGGTTTTTCTCTGTGACCTATGGCGCAGGCGGCTCCACCCAAGCGCGTACGCGGGACACCGTACGTACGGTTGGCCAGACCGGTATTACTACCGCACCGCACCTTTCGTGCATTGGCAGTGAAAAAGCCCAGCTGCGTGATTTGCTGTCCCAGTACCGCGAAGAAGGCATTAACAGCCTGGTCGCCCTGCGTGGTGATATGCCTTCCGGGATGGGCAGCATCGGCGAGCTACGCTATGCCAACGAGCTGGTGGAGTTTATTCGCAACGAGACGGGCGATCATTTTAATATTGCTGTGGCGGCCTACCCGGAATCCCACCCTCAGGCAGCTAACCTTGATAAAGATATCGAAAACTTCGCGCGTAAAATGAAGGCGGGCGCCGATATGGCGATTACCCAATACTTCTTCACCGCCGACGCTTACTTCAACTTTGTTGATAAAGTGCGCGCGCTAGGCGTTGAACAGCCGATTATCCCCGGCATTATGCCGATCACCAACTACACCAAGCTGGCGCGGTTTTCGGATAGCTGTGGCGCGGAAATTCCTCGCTGGATGCGCAAGCAGCTGGAAAGCTATGGCGATGACAGCGAAGCCATTGCCAAATTTGGCACCGAGGCAGTAAGCCGTCTTTGCCAGCGCCTGCTGGATGGTGGTGCGCCAGGGCTGCACTTCTATACCCTTAACCAGGCGGCTCCCGTGCTGAAAGTGGTCGATAATCTGGTGGGCTAACTGCGATAGCCTGTTGATTTAAATCGCACCATACAAAACGCCCCGCTCAGTTGAGCGGGGCGTTTTGCCTTACTGGTTTTGTTGGTTAGTGGGCTTAACTCGCTGACGCTTGTACCTTGTCAGCCGTCTTGCCGCCACCAAATTGCTTGCGCTGGATGATGACGAGACCAGCGCCAATTACAAGGCCCACGATATCGGTGTAGATACCACCATAGATCATGCACATGGCACCGACCAACATGATAACCCGCTTAAGCACGTTCACCGGGCCAAAGAACCAAGCCTGCACCATACCCGAAAGCAGAATGATCCCCAGCGTGGCGGTAACGCCCACTCGCAGAATCTGCATAGCAGAGCCTTCCATCAACATGGCCGGGCTGTAGAAGAACATGAACGGTACGATAAAGGCCGCCAGACCAATCTTGAACGATGCCACCGACGTACCCATGGGGTTATCGCCAGAAATACCGGCTGCTGCGTAAGAGGCCAGCGCCACCGGCGGCGTAATGGCCGATACAACCGCAAAGTAGAACACGAAGAAGTGGGCAATAAGCGGCTCAATACCGATATTAATTAGCCCTGGTGCCACGACCGATGCGGCGACGGCGTAGGCCGCCGTGGTCGGCATGCCCATGCCCAGCAAGATACTGATCAGCATGGCAAAGATAAGTGCCAGCAGTTGGCTAACACCTGCCAGTCCCAATAGCAGCGAGGAGAAGCGCGCGCCCACACCGGTGAGCGAAATAACCCCTACGATTAAGCCCGCACAGGCACAGACAGCGATGATCTGGATGGCCATGGTGCCCGCCAGTTGCAGCGCCTTGAGAATGGCGGTCACGCCCATTTTGTTGGGTGAAATCCAACTGACAACGGCGGCCGAGGCGGTGGCCAAGGTGCCTGCCCTAATCACCGAATAGCCCATAAACAGCGCGGCTATCAGGATAATGATGGGGGCAAAGAGGTAGGCTTGTTTGGCCAATTTAGTGAAGCGTGGAATCTCATCTTTACGCATACCACGCATGCCTTTACGCGCCGCTTCAAAATCCACCATAAAGTAGATAGACGCGAAGTAAAGAATTGCCGGGATCAACGCTGCAATGGCGATGTCGGTATAGGGAATGCCCGTGACTTCCGCCATGATAAAGGCGCCTGCCCCCATAATCGGCGGCATGATTTGCCCGCCGGTTGAAGCTGCCGCTTCAATAGCGCCCGCGCTACGTGCGGGGTAACCCACCTTTTTCATTAGCGGAATGGTCAGTGAACCGGTCGATACCACGTTACCCGCGGACGTACCGTTGATCATGCCCATTAGGCCCGAGGCAAAAATAGACACTTTGGCGGGGCCTCCACGGGCACGCCCGGCAGCGGCAAAGGCGAAGTTCACAAAGTAGTCACCTACTTTTGACGCTTGCAGGAAGGCGGCAAAAATAATGAACAGAATAATATACGTCGAGGAGACGGCGATGGTGGGGCCCAAAACACCGGCGTCGGTATAAAGCTGGCTAAAAAAGCGCTGCATTGATAGGCCAGGATACCCCAGGAAGCCGGGCAGGTAAGGGCCGGCAAAGACATATGTCAGGAAGATGAGTGAAATAATGACCAGCGCAAGGCCCGCTACTCGCCGGGTAAGCTCCAGAATAAGCAGGGACCCGGCAATCGCCGCCCAGGAAATCCCGATAGGCGCAAAGGAGGTGCCCGTTGAAGCGCGCAGAGGTGTGTTGTACATGATCAGTAAATAACCGGCGCTGGCCAGGGCACACACCATCAGGACTAAATCGGCCGGGTTAAAAGAGCCGCGTGCCTGGCGGAAAAACCATGAAAGCACAATGGCGGCAACGGTCGTTGCTATTAATGGATAACCGTAGTGCCAGGTTTCAACGATTGGGTCGATGCGCATCGCACCACCGCTCAGGGTTTGTTGCATCAAAAAAACCTGAGCAAGCGTGTAGAGGGCCGGTATCAGCAGCGCGTAGCCTACCCACGTTAGCCAAGCGGGTGATGCGTTCTGGCCATCTTCGGCAAACCGAGCTCCCGCAAACAGGCCGTAGCCCAGAATCAGTGCCCCTGCAATATGCACAATACGAAACGACCAGGTCTCCATGGGATACACGTTGAGTGACACCAAGTGGAAACTTGAGTAGGCAATGGCTAGCCCGGCAAACAGGAAAAACTGCCAACCGGTAAATAGGCGACGGTTGGATTCAACGATGTCTTCATCGACGCCCTCTGCAACAACGGTAGGCGATGAAGCAAGCTGGACATCATCCTTGAGGTCATCAGAGGTTTGGGGGGTTGTGGGACTCATCAGAGTTCACCCTCACAGCAGGAGCAAAAAAAGGAGCAATAGCCAAAGCTGCCCCGCCTGGAAAACCAGGACGGGGCAGCCAGATGATGCGTAAAGTTTTAGTTGATCAGGTCTTCAGAGATTTTGTAGCCGTTCTCTTCGTACCAACGAGCAGCGCCTGGATGGAAGGGTAGAACGCTGTTGTGTACGATATTTTCCGGAATGCTGGTTTCAGCACTGCGGTGAATAGAGCGCATACGGTCGTTGTTTTCCATGGTCACTTTGGTGACTTCGTAGATGAAGTCTTCCGGAAGATCACAGCCCGCAATCGCAAAGTTCCACATGGAAACAGCGCGAGCATCTTCCTCAAGCGTTGAGTAGGTGCTGGCAGGAATAGTGAATTCAGCCACTGGGAAGGTGTCCAGTACGGACGCAAGCTCATCTTCGTTGAACTCGATGATGTTCACATCCGTTTGCACTTCCAACTGACTAACGGCAGGAATCGGGATGCCGGCTGCAAAAGCGATGACGTCCAACAGGCCGTCCTGCAACTGACCGCCTAGGTCAGACCAGCCGCCGTTGCGGCGGTCGAAGTTTACGCCCAACGTTTCCAGCATCGCTGGGAAATAGGTGTCAGACGTTGATGCTGCGGGACCAAAGCCAATACGCGCACCGTCCGGAATGTCCGAAATGGACTCAATGCCTGAGCTTGAAAGCGCGGCAATCGAGAACGGCGTTTCATACATCGGGAACAGTGCACAGACGTTATCCATCACCATGCCGGGTGCCAGCGGGCTTTTGCCGTTAACCGCATCAGAAGCGGGGCCCATGGTGGTTAAGCCAAAGGCCATATCGCCGCTATGAACAAGTGCCAGGTTTTGAGTAGGGCCGCCCGTTACTTCACCGCCGCCAGAAACGCCTAATTCATCAGCAATAAAGTTGGCCCAGCCAGAGCCGTAAACGAAAAACGTGCCGCCTTGGCTTGCGGTACCTACCGTAAAGTTTTCTGGCCAGTCAGCACGCTCAGCATGGGCGCTGGCAGAAGCGAGTAACGCGCCACCTGCGAGCAGGGCGAGAGTTTTAGGCATCATGGTGCGCATGGCATGTTTCCTTAACTGTTCTTGGGATTGTAGGCTGGCAAGCGCAAGCCGCTTTCCAGTGACAATAATATTTAAGCAACCATTTAAGAGCGATTGCCGTGCCATTTATAAGATAGTTAATTAAAAACAAACGCTTGCTTTTAGAGTCTTCAACTTTAGTGGAAGCTCCCTGGCGTCTAACTGTCTGGTAATGCGCACGCGGGATGATAAGTAGTGTGCGGTTTTCCGCTCACTGTTGGGGCGTGCTAAGAAAGTAGAGAAAGTGCAATGAGAAGGTGCTGTGAACCCCTGTTTTGAAGGGCTGGAAGCTGAGAGGTAGAGGTGAAAGGTAAGACAGGAGGGCACAAGGCCCTCCTGGGCTCTGTCTGAAACGTGTCTGCGCTCGACAATACGGCGTTAAAAATTGGCTCAAAATACTCATTTACACATGTAAACTCCGTTTTTTCGCCAATTTTTGCCTTGTCTTGTCTTCGCTCGTCGACTTTTCAGACAGACCCTAGTCATGACTTACGTATTGGGCTTACCAGGGTCAAGAATTCGTACTGGCTGGATATCCTGACTCTGTTGCTCCTCTCGCATCTGATTCACTCGGGTTGTTAGCTCAGGTGAGTCGTTATCTTCAATGGGCAGTTGCTCAAAGAAGTCACAGCTCACGCACTCCCGATAGCGAATACCGTTTTGCTCCCAGGCACGAACACGGTCCATTGCGGCGCAGCGTGGGCAGATAACACCCGCAATAAAGCGTTTAACGGTCGACATGGTGTTCTCCAAACGCACGGTGCCAATGAAATAATAGACACCGTGCTGAGTTCAATAAGCGGTTAGGCCGCGCGAATACCGCTATGGCGCAATAGGGGCTCGACACTTGGCTCGCGACCGCGGAAGGCCACAAATAGCTCTGCGGCATCGCGTGCCCCGCCTTGTTCCAGAATCTGGTGGCGGAAGCGTTGTCCGGTTTCAGCATCAAAAATACCGGCCTCCTCAAAGGCGCTCCAGGCATCCGCAGAGAGCACTTCGGCCCATTTGTAGC
Organism: Halomonas sp. 72; assembly: GCF_052379785.1. Taxonomy (NCBI): domain Bacteria; kingdom Pseudomonadati; phylum Pseudomonadota; class Gammaproteobacteria; order Oceanospirillales; family Halomonadaceae; genus Halomonas; species Halomonas sp. 72. The sequence continues at coordinate 20,250 of NZ_JBQSYY010000028.1, forward strand.
TGTAGTACCCCGCCGCATAGCCGCCAGCAAAAATATGCGCAAAGCTGTTTTGGAAGCGATTGAAGGGCGCCGCCGGTACGACTGAAGTGGCGCTGCGTACATCATCCAACAGCGTTTGAATATCGCTGGCGCTGGGCGCACTTAATTCATGGTGTAAACGCAGGTCAAAGATCGAGAATTCGAGCTGACGCACCATGCCCATCGCGGACTGGAAGTTTTTGGCCGCCTGAAGGCGCTCAAGCAGCTCAGCCGGTAAGGCTTCCCCGGTTTCTACGTGCTTGGCCAGCAGGTTAAGCCCTTCACGCTCCCAGCAGTAGTTCTCCATAAACTGGCTGGGCAGTTCCACCGCATCCCAGGCAACGCCGTTGATACCTGAAATGTCGGCGATATGCTGCTTGGTCAGCATATGGTGAAGGCCGTGTCCAAATTCATGGAACAGGGTCGTCACTTCATCGTGGGTAAGCAGGGCAGGCTTGCCACCGATGGGCGCCGTAAAATTACAGGTTAAAAAAGCCACCGGCAACTGAATACCATGCTCAGTTTGACGGCGTACTCGACAGTCGGCCATCCAGGCGCCGCCGCGTTTGCCTTCCCGAGCGTAGAGGTCAAGGTAGAACCCGGCAATGGGCTGGCCATGCTCGCTAATACGGAAATAGCGCACATCACTATGGTAGCTTGGCGCCTCACTATCTTCTTCTACCTGCACGCCATAAAGCCGCTCAACCACTTGAAAGAGACCGTTAATCACGTGTGGTGCAGGAAAATAGGGGCGTAGCTGCTCTTGGGAAATGGCATGGCGCGCTTCACGCAGCTTTTCGCTAACGTAAGCAATATCCCACGGCTCCAGCGCATCAATGCCCAGCTCGTCACGCGCGTAAGCGCTTAGCTCGGCAAACTCCTCTTTCGCTTGAGGGACGGCGCGACGGGCCAAGTCACCCAGAAAATCGAGCACCTGCTCGGGAGAGTCCGCCATCTTGGTGGTCAGTGAAAAGTCAGCATAGGTGTTGAACCCCAGCAGCTTCGCCAGTTCCTGGCGTAGTGCCAGGATCTCTTCCATCAACGGAGCGTTATCAAACGTGCCCGCATCAGGGCCCTGGTCTGAGGCGCGGGTGACAAACGCGGTATACACCTCGCGGCGCAGCTCACGATTTTCAGCGTAGCTAACGACGGGGAAGAAGCTTGGGAAATCCAGCGTAATCCGATAGCCCGAAACGCCCTTGGCTTCGGCGGCCGCTTTCAAGGTATCGAGCGCGCTGGAAGGCAGCCCAGCGAGCTCCTCTTCACTATTGAGGTCCTTGTGCCATGCTTGGGTGGCATCCAGCACATTGTTGGAGTATTGATTGGAGAGCGTTGAAAGGCGCGACTGAATGTCACCGTAGCGCGCTTTTTTATCGGCAGGCAGGTCGACCCCGGCGAGGCGGAAATCGCGCAGTGCATTATTAACGGTGCGCTGCTGTGCGGCATCCAGCGTGCTCCAGTTGTCACTCTCCTTGAGCGCTTGCCAGCCGTGGAAAAGCCCTTCGTGCTGGCCGACCCACGTGCCAAAGGCGGAAAGCTGTTCCAGGCAGGTTTGGTAAGCTTCGCGCAGCTCAGGCGTGTTCATCGTGCTATTTAAGTGTGACACCGGCGACCATGCTTGGGAGAGTCTATCGCTTACCGCTTCCAGCGGAACGGCAAAGCTCTCCCACGTGGGCGGTGTTTCTGCGGCCTGCTGGGCCAAGCGGTCAATCGTTTCACGGTTCTCACTTAAAAGCGCTTCCACCGCGGGCACCACATGCTCGGCACGCATTTCAGCGAAGGGGGGAAGCTTGTGCGTTTCAAGCAGCGGATTGTGGGTCATAAGCACCTCAGTTGGCAGCGTTAATGAGTGCAAAAACGCGTAATAATAGCTAAACAGTGTGGGCACAGGGGCGCTGTTTCAATGGCAAGGTTTGGTCTCTTGGCAGGCGCCTGCTAGTCTTGCCGCCTTTTAGTGCCCACGATGGCAGGAGTCAATAATGAGCGAGACGCTGGAGCGCTGGGGGTCTAAGCGGGCCTTTATCCTGGCAATATCGGGTGCTGCGGTGGGGCTGGGCAACATCTGGCGCTTCCCTTATGTGGCGGGTGAAAATGGCGGGGCCGCGTTTTTATTAATTTACGTGGCGTTTGTGCTGCTGCTGGGTATTCCCGTCATGATGGCTGAAATTCTCATTGGCCGGGCTGGGCGGCGTGGTCCGTTGCAGGCCTTGGGCGCGCTGGCTGCTGAAGCAGGGGCCTCCATGCATTGGCGTTGGCTCGGGCTCTTTGGGGCATTTACTGTTTTTTGTATTTTGTCCTTCTATTCAGTGGTGTCTGGCTGGTCGATCGAGTTTTTGGTGGCCTCCATCAACGGGCAATTTAACGGGGCAACAGCGGCTGAGATTGGCGCTGGTTTCGATGCATTTTTAGCAAGCCCTGGGCTTTTGATTTTCAACCACTCTCTGTTTTTGTTTATGACCATGACCGTGGTGGCGGCTGGCGTGGCTAAGGGGCTTGAGCGGCTTAACAATCTACTCATGCCGCTGCTGTACGTGCTGCTGTTGCTGTTGGCCGGATACGCTGCCACCACCGAGGGCTTCTCCACGGCGTTGACGTGGCTATTTTTACCCTCCTTTGAGGCAATCACACCTACCGTGGTGCTGCATGCCATGGGCCATGCGTTTTTCACTCTGGCGGTAGGGGCCTGCGCGCTGATGGCGTATGGCGCTTATATGCCGGAAGAGCAGAGCTTGCCTAAAGCGGCGTTTGCCGTTGCCGTACTGGATATTAGCGTGGCGTTGCTGGCGGGTATCGCGATTTTCTCGGTGGTGTTTGCCCAAGGGATGGACCCGGCTGAGGGCCCGGGCCTGATGTTTGTGACCCTGCCGATAGCCTTTTCTGAGTTGCCTGGCGGCGCGTTCTGGCTAAGCGTATTCTTCCTGTTGTTACTGCTCGCTACCTGGACATCGGCCATTAATCTGGCAGAGCCCATGGTCGCGACGCTTCAGGGGCTTGGGCTGCGGCGCAGTATGGCAACGGCGATCATCGCGCTAAGTGTTTGGCTCATGGGATTGTTGTCGGCGTTCTCTTTCTCAACCCTGGCGGAGTTCCAGCCACTCTTTGGACGCAATATCTTTGAATTGGTCAGCAGTATTCCACCAGACATATTTTTGCCCTTGGGTGGCTTGATGATTGCCACGTTTGCTGCCTGGATAATGCCGCAGAAGAGAGCAATGAAAGCGTTAGGCGCCGGGGAAAGTGGCTACCTGCTATGGCGCAATATTGTGCGCTGGGTCTCGATTCCGCTGACGTTTATCGTCTTGCTGAGTGGGCTTTTATAGCGCTATGCCGCTTGTGAGAATGGATATATCCGCCATCAATAGAGCAGTATGTACTTGGAACAGGTACTTGAAATACGTACTTGGAAATAGGCTCTTTAGGAGAGTGCAATGAAAGAGGCAGCGAGCAGTGCGCTAAGAGAGTTTAAAGGCCATTTGCCCCGCTTGGGCGAGCGCGTGTATATCGACCCAGCAAGCGTGGTCATTGGTGACGTTGAGCTGGGCAATGACTGTTCGGTATGGCCAATGACGGTGATTCGTGGCGATATGCACCGGATTCGTATTGGCGCTCGTACCAGCGTGCAGGATGGCAGCGTGCTGCATATTACTCACGCTAGTGAGTTTAACCCGGAGGGCTTTCCACTCACGATTGGCGAAGATGTGACGATTGGCCATAAAGCCATTTTGCATGGCTGTACGCTGGGCAACCGTATTTTGGTTGGTATGGGCGCTATCGTGATGGACGGCGCGGTGGTTGACGATGAAGTGATCATTGCCGCTGGGGCTGTGGTCACGCCCGGTAAGCACTTGGAGAGTGGCTATGTTTACGCCGGTAATCCTGCCAAGGCGCTACGCCCCTTAAAAGAAAAAGAGCGGGCCTTCTTCCCCTATACCGCAGGTAACTACGTAAAACTTAAGGATCAATTTTTAGCCGAAGCCTGCTTATGATTAAGTTCAGCTAACATATTGGCTTGCCGTCCTTTTTTCTGAACTAGCCATGTTGTAATCTTAAAAAATCTGGTAATTTATCCAGTTTTTTCAGGATGCCGCGATAACATGGCGAACTTTCGCACGCATATGACGGTAGCGACTGCGGGCGGCATGTTAATGGCGTACGCGGGTTGGCAAGCCCAGTGGTGGCCTTATTCTCAAGCCATGCTAATCGTGGCGTTGGTCGCCTTTGGCGGCATTTTGCCCGATATTGATGCTGACCGATCACGCTCTATCCGTTTGATTTTTAATATTCTTTCCGTGCCATCATTGGTGGTGGGCGTAATGTTGCTGGAGTCATGGCTGACGCCAGGCATGTTGCTGGTAGCTTGCGGCGGTATTTATTTCTCGGTGCGGTATTTGGCGGGAATACTGTTCTCAAAACTGACGGTTCACCGTGGCATTTGGCACTCGCTGATGGCGGCCGGGCTATGTTCGCTATTAACGGCTGCGCTGAGTTTTCATCTGCTTGTTCAGCCTGCGGGGTTAGCGTGGACACACGGTATGGCCGTGCTGCTGGGGTTTATTATTCATCTGGTGCTGGATGAGATGTATAGCGTGGATTTGGAGGGCGCGCGGCTTAAGCGCTCGTTCGGTACTGCGCTCAAACTCGGCGATAGCCGTCGGCCCATTTCCAACCTATTAATGCTGATTGCCACCTTGACGCTGCTTCCCTGGATGCCGCCCTGGTCGGACTTGATGGAGCTATTTCATCAGGGGTCACTGCTGTGGCGGTAATCGTCGGCCTGTAAGCCATGCTTTTTCAGCTTGTCGTAAAACGTTTTACGCGGAATGCCCAGGTGGCGGCAGACATCGGTGACTCGGCCATGGTGGCGGGCAAGCGATTGGCTAATCAGGCTCTTTTCAAACAGCTCTACCTGGCGCGGTAACGTGGGTTCTGGCGTGTCGGTGGCTACCCCTTCCAGCAACATATCCAGGCGGTAATCAAATGCTGCGCCAAGTAGCACGTAGCGCTCAGCAAGGTTGCGTAGTTCACGCACGTTGCCAGGCCAGTCATGGGCCAGCAGTGCGGCGATACCGTGGCTATTCAGGGTGGGAGCTTCCAGGCCGCTACGATTGGCGGCAATGACGGCAAAGTGCTGAAACAGAAGCGGGATATCCTCACGCCGTTCGCGCAGCGCGGGTAACGCCAGCGTGACAACATTCAGCCGGTAGTAGAGGTCTTCACGGAAGCCCCCCTCTTCAGCGGCAACTTTAAGATCCACCTTGGTGGCGGTAATCACCCGAATGTCGAGCGTGACTGCTTCATTGGCACCGAGCCGTTCGATGCTGCGCTCTTGCAGGACGCGCAGTAGTTTGACCTGAAGAGCCAGTGGCATCGACTCAATCTCATCGAGGAAAACAGTACCGCCGTTAGCGTGCTCAAGCTTACCAATTCTGCGTTCAATCGCGCCGGTAAAAGCCCCTTTTTCATGCCCAAACAGCTCAGACTCAATGGTGTTTTCCGGCACGGCACCGCAGTTGATTGCCATAAAGGGGTTGTTGCGTCGAGCGCTGCGTTCATGAATGGCCCGGGCCACGAGGTCCTTGCCTGTCCCTGTTTCGCCAAACAGCAGCACATCGGCTTCTACCTGACTAATACGCTGAATCATCGCAGCCAAGCGAGAAATAACCGCCGTGCGCCCCACCAGGCGCGGGCCAAGGGCAGCCCGCTGTACTTCCAATTCGGCCTTAAGACGATTGTTTTCGAGGCTAAGCTGGCGCTTTTCAATGCCGCGGCGCACAACATCGAGTAGCTGGTCGCCAGCAAATGGCTTCTCCAGGAAGTCCCATGCGCCTGCACGCATGGCTTCTACCGCCGTGGAAATATCGCCATGCCCGGTAATCAGAATAATCGGTAGGGTAGGGTCGCGACGATGCAGTTCATGCAGAAGCTCCATCCCTCCCATGCCAGGCATGCGGATGTCGCTGACAATCACGCCAGGAAACTCTGCGGGTAGCGCCGCCAGGGCTTGCTCGGCTGACGCAAAGCAGGTGGGCGTGTAGCCGGCAAGCTCTAGGGTTTGGCTGGCGGTAATGCGCAGATGGGGCTCATCGTCGATCACCATGACCGGCAGTGTCGACGGTTCATGCATGGCTATTGTTCTCTTGTTGAGTCGAGGGTACAGGCGCGTGTATCGGCGGCGTGAAAGGTAGTGAAATAATAAAGCAGGCGCCTGTCGGATCGCGATTGACGGCCTGCAACTTGCCACCCAAGTCATCCATGATACGCGACGAGATGGAAAGCCCCAGCCCCAATCCGCTTCCCGGTGCTTTGGTGGAAAAAAAGGGTTCAAAGATTTGTGTTAGGTGCTGGTCGCCAATGCCGGGGCCGTTATCCATAACGTTAATGGTGACCTGCTTTTCGTTCAGCGCCGCACTCAAGATAAGCCGAGGTTCTGAGGTCTCTTGCATGGCGTGCAGGGCATTGCTAATCAGGTTGACCAGTACTTGCTCCAAGCGTACCAGATCGCCCGTTACCCACAGCGTCTCCTTGGGCCAATGCTGTTCAACGGTAACATGCCCGTCGCGCAGGCGACCCTGGAACAAGCGAAGTGCATATTCGATGCAAGCCTGCACAGAGATGGTTTCCTGTCGCTCACTGCTTTTACGCGAGAATTGACGAAGCTGTGCGCTGATATCGGCCATGCGCTTGGTGAGATCAACGATTTGCTCAAGATTTGCGTCCGCTTGATCTACTCGGGAAAGCGTTAAAAAGCGCCGGGCATTTTCGCCATAGGCCCGAATGGCTGCCAGCGGCTGGTTCAGTTCGTGATTGATGCCCGCTGCCAATTGGCCAAGGACTGCCAGTTTGGCGGCCTGGATGAGTTCATCCTGAGTTTGACGCAGGTTGGCTTCTGCGCGGCGACGCTCTTCGATTTCATTGGAAAGGCGCTGGTTGCTGGCCACCAAGTCGTGAGTGCGACGCTCGACGCTGGCTTCCAGCTCATCACGCACCAGAGCAAGGGTGTGCCGTTCGCGTTCAGCAAACGCTTCGCGCTCACGACGCAAGCGCAGGCGCTGCCAGCCAATGCCGCCGCCAAGTACAATCATTCCGTAAAGCCCACCCGCCATAAGTGCGGCGATCCACTGAGCGCGGACAACGGGTGTTAAGGGCTTGAGAATATGCATGTGCCAGCCAAACTCCACCACGGGGCGTGTCAGGCTTAAATAACGGCTGCTACTAAGCGGGCCCTGAGAAAAACTAACCAGTGCGCTGTCTGGCCCATAAGGTGCATCAATATTAATGCCTGAAGGAGATAGTGGTTCAATGGCGTAGCGGCGTGTGTCACGAAGCGTTTGACGTTGTTCATCACTAAGCGCATAGAGAGCATTCATGCGCAGCTCGGGGCGGCTGGCCATAAAGATAATATTGTCATTATCGGTCACCAGTAGCTCAGCATCTTGCTCAGCCCAGCCCTCTTCAACTTCATCCAATAACACCTTGATGACGATAACACCGGAGGGTTGTGCATCTGGCGAAGTATCATCCAGCCATACCGGCGCCGAGAAGAAGTAGCCCCGTTCCAGTGACTGGGTCCCTAGTCCATAAAACCGCCCTTGCCGTCCGGCGATGGCTTCTGTGTAGTAGCTGCGAAATGCGTAGTTATGACCTAAAAACGTATTGGGACGATGCCAGTTGCTGGCGGCAATCGTGTTGGCGTCGCGGTCGAGCAGGTAAACGTCAGAAACGCCTGCGGTAAAGCGGAAACGATCCAGCAGCAGGTTAAGCGGCATGGCGTTCTGGGTTTCCGGAGAGGCCAAAAAGCGCTGGACACCTTCACGCGTCGCGAGCATTTGGGGTAAATAGTCGTAGCGGAGTAGATAGCCATTAAGATTGGCGACAGAAAGGCGCAGCTCGTTTTCGGCGTCTTCCTGAAGGGTAGAGATGGCTTGCTCGCGCGCCAAGTGGGCGGCTTGCCACATGACGAGTATAAGGCCTAGAGTGATGGCAACAAGCCATATACCTTTCCAGCGGCGAGGCTTCATACGCTGCTACTTACCACGGGCGCGGCGTAGCGCACGTGCTGCCCGCTGTTGGCGAGGTGGGGGAATATCATCCGCTAGGCATCCATTAATAGGTATGACCAATCATAAGGCAGGAGATCGCCGTGCCTCAAGCTAGCCCTCTGGGCTACTAATACACATTGATAGCAGTGTTGCTGGAGTCAGGAAGGCCTCCTGAAGAGCGAGCAGTTACCCTGCATTATGACGATATGGCATTATTTCAGAT
>NZ_JBQSYY010000029.1:0-27143 GCF_052379785.1 Halomonas sp. 72
CAGATTTTCCTCGTTACGTTGATTTCCCTAGTAGCTTAACCAACTTTTGCGCTTGACCAAGCCGGTGCGAAATTAAGCCGCCCCCCGAGAAATTTCCAGCACCATCGACCAGGAAGACGGGAGCAGTTGCAAAGCATCCATCACGATCTGCCAATCGGATGTGGCGATAGACATACCCAGCTGATCTTCTAGCACCGATGGGCGTAGCACCTGGCGGCCCCAAAGCTGTATCCGACCACTATCGGCATCGACAACCGAATCCGAAAGCAGCGTAAGCGGAAACTGCGAAGACAGCTGATCCAGTTTGCGCTGAAGACGGGCAGCTCGCACCGCGTCTTCCCATTCGTCGTCGTCCAGGCCAAATAGCGCAACACTTTCGATGGACGGAGAATCGGACACAGCAGGGATATGTTTCGGGGCGTCCAAAAGAAGCGAGGTCGCGTACTGCAATGCAGGAGAGTCAACGCCGTACCGATCCAGAAACGCAAGCAAGTGCCTCTGTCGAGCCTGTGTCTCCATCTCGAAACCCTTACTTTAGACGATGGTAATGACGGACAAGGCCATCGCAAAATCGGCACTGCGGATACAACGCAATAGCCGAGCTATCGGCTTCACCTACAAGATCGGGAAACTCGATGCGCTCACCCATGTATTTTCGTCCTCGCTCGTCGCTCAGGCGCTTGATGAGCACGGTTGGAATGTCGAAATCCGTCGTGTCGGCAACAGGATCAGTCAGCCAGAAAGGCAGTGTCAGATCGACGATAATCCGCGTTGTTTGCAGCGGCACCTCCAGCCAGTAATGCGGCACGATGATCACGTTTTCGCCCGTTTCGTTGGTATGTAGCTCGCCAAAGAACAGCTCCTTGGGCATACCGGCGTCAGCAAAGAATGCTGCTGCTTCGTGCGCAACGTCGCCACAGTCAGCATCCTCAGTGATGTCGGGCGTCAGGTTAAAAAATGCCATAGCGATATCGTCAGCCAATATCTGCTGTTCTTCTTCAAGCCGTGACAATGCGTTTTCAGACTTATCAGCGGTTACTAATGTGAGCACAGTGCTCTCCTTGTCTCGATGTCGGGTGTCCTTTGGATTCTACGCATCCCGAAAAACCGACCAAGGCGCTGAGGGGCGGATTTCTGGTGAATTAGCTTCAGCCCACCCTCAAGGCTTAAATAAACCATAACATACGCTATAAACCTTTTAGTTTGTTATGTGGCATAATAGCTTATAAATGCTTTTTTGCAGCTTTTATGCACTGAAGTATATAAGTGCTTAAAAGTAGAATATGGATTAAAATCAATCAAAAGTTATATAAAGCTATTCTGCTCTTTATAGATTTATGAAAGCCGCTTTTTTGAAACAGGCTTTTGCAATTTTTATTTTAAAAGGAAAGCATTGTGACGGTGTTCTGTGTATGCCTGCACACGAAATTAAGACCACTTGAATGTGAAAGAGGATAAGCCTAACGAATATTATCAAATTATTCGGCGGCATGGTTTAAAAAGAGAAATTTCACCAGCAGAGGTGTTTGAGTCATGAATAAATAACTTATTAGACTATCTACTTTCTATGCGACTCAATTACCTTTTTGACCTCCTTCAACGCTGTTCGCGCTTTTGATAACTCATAAAAAATTTTTCGATTTTTGGCATGGTCTTTTTCGTGCGCCGCAACTAATTCTCGCTCCCAACTTTCAGCCCCATTAAAGTCTCGGGCGTTATAATGATGCTTACCAGACCGTTTAATATGTTTAGCGTAGTAAGTTTTACCTTTGCGCATCGAGTCAGAGTTTCGAACAAACGCATCACGGAAATAGGCGACTTCCAAGGTTCCTCGATTAACGCGAACACGGATACCGAGCTTACCTGGATCACCTGCTGCAAAACGCTCCATTTTTTCTTCCCAAAATAAGTCAGCCATCGTGCGTGAGTCCAAGGCTGCCAGATAAATCGACCGCTCAATTTCTTCAAGCATTCCATCGGCTGCATCCGACAGCGCGGCAGATACTTCAGCCAAATCAATACCCGAACGCTCGGCTTCTGCCTCGTCGTTCACAGCAAGCAACGTATGCAAATGGTCAAGCGAATAATTACTTGAACTGCTGCTACCACCATATTCTGACATCCAGATAGCCCTCCAAAGCCTCAATATCTAACAGACGCTCCCCATGAAATTACCCTGGGGGAAACCCTCGCTCCCCACAGGATATTACTTACTGGTGGAAGGTGAAACAGAAAATAGGAAAAATAGCCAATTTTTTTTAATTCTCCCCCCAACTGGGGGGAGGTGAGCAAAATTTGCCACTTCCCCCCATTACTGGTGGGAGATTACTAAATTTCTTCACTTCCCCCCATTACTGGTGGGAGATTACTAAATTTCTTCACTTCCCCCCAATATTGGTGGGAAGTGAAAAAGTAATGAGAGGGTTGAAGCATTTCTCAATGGATGCAATACTGATTTTTACAAACCTAAAAGTTTAAAATAAACTCTCTAAAGCGAAGTGACTTGCGCTTCGATTTAGCGGTTCAACAGTGAAACGTGGAGGTCTGAATGGGTACGAACGTAGGGCTGGATATCGGCTATAGCAACACCAAGCTGGTTTACTCAGGCGGCGATGAAGGGCATCAGGAGTCCATCTTTCCTGTAGGGGTGTCGCGCCTCGATCAATTCAATCGGCAGATTAAAGGCATTACCGGCGGTGATGTTGATACCACCATTGTTATGGTAGATGGCGTTGAATATGCCGCTGGTATTGCACCAGGTAAAGTGTTGGGTAGCTCACGCGATATAACGGAAAACTACATTAAAACGACGCAGTATAAGGCACTTTTCCATGCTGCGTTATTATATACAAATGATCGCCAGATAGATCGCTTAGTGACGGGGTTGCCGGTCACGCATTGGCAGAACGAAGAATTAAAAAACGATATTAAAAAGATGATGGCAGGGGAGCATCAAGTTGCTAAAAAGAGAACCGTAACCGTGGATGAAGTTGAGGTCATTCCACAACCAGGCGGTGCATTTTTAGATGCTATTCACTACGCTGAAAGTAACGACGATCAAGATACCGTAGAGGCGTTAACAGAAGGCAGTGTTATCATCATTGACCCTGGCTTTTATAGCACTGACTTTGTAGTGTTTGAAGAAGGGGAGTTAAATGCTGAGTTGTCCGGTACAACCCTTTTAGCAACGTCTCGGATTATTGATAGAGTGGCTGAATTGGTCAGTGCAGACTACGGAGCGGCACCAGGTAAGAGCCTCAAGCCTGAAAAAATTGAAAGTTTAATACGCGCAAATTTGCACATAGTACGCTATGCAGGACAGAAAATAGACATCCAACCTTACATCCAACAAAGCGCATTGGAAATCTCTCAGGCTGCTATAAGCGAAATTGCGGGTAGTATGCGAAATACGGTACTTGATACTGTTGTGGTTGCAGGGGGCGGTGGGGCATTTTTCGAACCTGAAGCGCGGCGAATTTTCTCACATTGCGAGATTATCCAGCCTTCTGATCCAGTGCTGTCCATCGCTCGGGGCTATCACGGCTGGGCCGCACGATAGCGTTTATTGGCATTACAGCTGGTGGTAGCACTGATTACCGCCAGCTTTATAATCATTGGAGAATCCGCGATGCACGACTTTCAGCAATCACAGCCGCTTGTCATCAACATCATGCTGTACCGCCGCCGCGATGGTGATCTGTACAGAGAACTTATGTCTGTCCCTAATAAATACCGTGCGGAGCGTCTGCGCAATCTCGCTAACCTATGCTGTTTGATGCGGGAAATGGGGGGCATTGCCGTTGACAGTGAGCGATTGCATTCACTCGCCGAAAGGCACTATAGCAGTATCGTCAGTGAGGACGTGGAGGATAGCGACGGAGACGAGACAGAATCTTCCATGCCGCTAAAATTGACCGTCAATTTCTACAATTATCCCGAGCTGTACCGCGACCTGGCAGCCATTCCAAACGGTAATGTTTCCAGTCGGGTAAAAGCCCTTGCGTCGGCGGGGGCATTACTCAATGATATTTCACGCTGGGCTCGCCATGCTGATAATCAAGGGCTGTCGACCCGCCCATCACAAAACCCGCAGGCACATGCTATCGTCAAAGAGCCCGTTGATCCTGGTGTGGCAAGCATAAAAGAGGAAGGCGGGGTTGAGGTGGGAGCCCAAGAAGGAAGAGCAGATACAAGTGTGGAGGCGGATGCCTCAACAGAGCCGTCAGTAGCAGATAATAAGCGGGATAACACGCCTAAAAAATCCAGTGCCATCGGCAAAATCAGAATGTAGTCACCAGACAGCCGTGTTTTGTAGCGGCTGTACTACATGCCACAAAACCAGACATCCCCATGCCACAAAACCTGGTGAAACCGATCATGTCCACTTGCTGGTGAACTACCCGCCCAAGGTGGCGATTTCAAGGCTAGTAAATAGCCTGAAAGGCGTTTCGAGTAGACGAATGAAACTACTGCACCCTGAATTGGTACAACCGGCCTACAGGAAAAATGCGTTATGGAGTCCCAGCTATTTTGCGGGAAGTGTCGGCGGAGCACCGCTGAGCGTCGTCAAGCAATACATTGAGCAGCAGACAAGGCCAGAATAGGGGACGCTTCGCGTCCCACGCTATCCATCCTCGCACTAGAAGTACGAGGTTTTTCGCGTTAACTGATAATTGCGCCTATTAATTATTTCGTGCGCACGAAATTTTATGAGCGGGGAACAGCGCAGCTCAGCCAGGTAGAGCGCCTCCAGTTGACGACGCCCCCTGATCTGCTATATTGTGGCTACATTGTAGCTACAGAGAAGAAGTGGGGGACACCATGAGTGCTGATACCGTCGTTCGAGCCCGCATCGATAGCGAAACCAAAGAACGCGCCACCGCTGCCCTGGAGGCCATGGGGTTGTCCGTATCCGATGCCATCCGCCTGCTGATGCTGCGGATCGCCGACGAGAAGCGCCTGCCGTTCGCTGTCCAGGTGCCAAACGCCTCCACGGCCAAGGCTCTGGACGAGCTGGACGCCGGCAAGGGCAAGCGCTTTGATAGCGCGGATGCGCTGTTCGAGGACCTGGGCATCTGATGCTGACCCCAGTCCGTTCCAGCCAGTTCAAACGCGATGTAAAGCGGGTCCAGAAGCGCGGCAAGGACATGGACAAGCTGCGGCGCTTGCTGGGCCTGCTGCTCGAGCAAGCTCTCTTGCCGGATGCCTACCAGGATCACCCGTTACGGGGGAATTGGAAGGGCTACCGAGATGCCCATATCGAACCCGATTGGTTGCTGCTGTATCGCGTAGAGGGCGACGAGCTACATTTGGCCCGTACCGGCAGCCATTCAGACCTCTTCCAGGAGTGATTCCGCTCCTGGAATTCAAGATTATCCGTATCGGTAAAAGGACCAGAAGAGGAGGGTGCGGCAATGCAGACACCACCAGACGACTACGCCCCACCTTATGCGCGCGAAGCGATCCTAGAGCATCTGGAAGACCTCGAGGACACCTATCTAGCAGAGCAGACGCTGGAGCGCCTGCGCCGCGGCGATGAAGCCACCCACTCACTGGACGACGTGGACAATTATCTTGAATTTTAAAAAAGTAAACCAATAGGAAGCAACAAACCGTCCAGTAAGGTAGGTTTTTATCAGTTAGCGCGGAAAACCTCGTACTTTTAGTGCGAGGATGGATAGCGCGGCGTCCGCCAGGACGCCTTGTGTTTTGCATCCTTACAATATTTCGTCTAAAGTGTAAAGCATGAAAGCCGAACGCGCCTACCAATACCGCTTCTATCCCACGCCTGAGCAAGCAGCCTTGCTGGCGCGGACGTTTGGGTGCGTGCGGTTTGTCTGGAACGCGGTGCTGCGCTATCGCACCGACGCGTTTTATCAGCGTCAGGAAAAGATCGGCTATAACGATGCCAGCGCGTTCCTAACACAGTTAAAGAAGCAGCCGGACACCGCCTTTCTAGCCGAGGTTAGTTCGGTGCCACTGCAACAATGCTTGCGCCATCAACAAAGTGCGTTCAAGCATTTCTTTGCCAAGCGGGCGCGGTACCCCAGCTTTAAATCGAAGAAGCACCGGCAGTCAGCCACCTTTGCCAGTTCGGCATTTTCGTACCGTGACGGGCAGATCACGCTCGCCAAGTGCCGTGAACCGCTAAACATCCGCTGGAGCCGCGACCTGCCTGCGGCACCGAGCACAGTGACGGTATCCAAGGATGCAGCAGGCCGTTACTTCATTAGCTGTCTGTGCAAGGTAGACACTGAGGCGCTGCCAATTACGTTCAAGATGGTCGGTATCGACCTGGGGATCAAAGACCTGTTCGTGACCAGTGACGGCCATCGGGTGAATAATCCCCGCCACACTGCCCGCTATGCCCGAAAGCTAGCGAAGGCGCAGCGGCGCCTCAGCCGTAAGCAAAAAGGCTCGAACAACCGAGCCAAGGCACGGTTAAAGGTCGCTCGCTGTCACGCCAAGATCGCTGACACGCGCCGTGACCACCTGCATAAACTCACCCGCCAGATCGTTAACGAGAACCAAGTGATTGCAGCGGAGAGTTTGCAGGTGAAGAACATGGTCAAAAACCGCCATCTCTCTAACGCCATCAGTGATGTTGGCTGGGGGGAGTTGGTTCGCCAGCTTGACTACAAGGCGGCCTGGGCGGGAAGGCAGTTTGTCCAGATTGATCGCTGGTACCCAAGCTCAAAACGCTGCCATAGCTGCGGCTTTGTGCTGGAATCACTACCGCTGAATGTTCGCACCTGGGACTGCCCAGATTGCGGTACTCAGGGCATCGACCGCGACGTGAATGCGGCCCGCAACATTCTGCAAGCAGGCACCGCGCTATTAGCCGGTGCAGATGGTTGAAAGATCATACCGAGGGGCACTCGGGAATGTACGCCTGTGGAGTTTGTGTAAGACCAGCAGTGCCAAGGCATTGAAGGCAACGAACATCGAAGCAGGAACCAGGAAGGTAACGACCTGGGAATCCCCTTCCTTTCCGCCGCAAGGCGGCAGCGCAAGCTGAGGGAGGGGAGGATGTCAATTAACAGGAGTGAACAAAATATGGCTAATAACACTACCCCTTCAACCATGAACGAACTTATCCGCCAAGTTCATTACATTCTGCAAGGTAAAGGCGGCGTCGGTAAATCGCTGATCGCGTCCGTTATCGCACAATATATCAAGGGCAAAACTCGCCCGTTGGTTGTATATGATACCGACCCGGTAAATGCCACTCTTGCCGGTTATAAGGCTCTGGATACTCAACGCCTTGAACTGATGCGCGACGGCTCGCTGGTAGAACGTAATTTCGACCGACTGATTGAACAAATCGTAGAACAAGATTCTGATTTCGTGGTCGATAACGGCGCGGCTTCGTTTATCCCGCTGTCTTACTATCTGGCAGAAAACGATGCAATTAACCTGATCGCCGAAAATGGCAAGCAGGTTTATATCCACACCGTTATTACTGGTGGGCAGGCGCTGCGCGATACTTTGGGCGGCTTTGCTTCGCTGTGCGAACAAATGCCGGGCGATGCGCGCTTGGTTGTTTGGCTGAATGAGTTCTTTGGCGACATTGAAGCCGATGGCAAAACTTTCGAGGAAATGAAAGTTTATCAAGCCAACAAAGACCGCGTGCATGGCATTGTCCGCATTGCTCGCCAGACTGGCAGCACTTACGGCGAAGACGTGAAACTTATGCTCGACAGTAAGTTGACATTTGACGAAATTCAGCAATCACCTGACTTCGGCCTTATGTCCAAGTCGCGCTTGAATAAAGTCAAGTCTTCGATCTTCCAGCAGCTCGACACGATCATCTAAGGGGGTCGTGATGATCGACTTTGACGACATACGAAAAGAGGTCGCCATACGCCACAACGTACTGCTTGGCAAGGATGACCCCATTCTTGTCACGGTCACGGTCAACGAGCTAGTGCTGGCCCGCTACCTCGATCTGATTTCCGATCAGTACGATGAAGCCAACCGCACGTTGACCGTGACGCTGCAACAGCAGGTCGAGCAGTCGAAGGAAACGGCCGGGAAGATCATCACCGACTCGGCCAACTACGTCAGCGACCAGTTGCGCCAGTCGGTTGCCGAGGTGGTCAAGGACGTAGGTAAAGACCTGCGCCGTCAGGTCGCAGAGGTGCAGGCCGCCAGCCGTGAGGCGGTGGCCAACGGCCGCGATGCGCAGGTGGCGAAGACAAGCGCGGTGGTGGCTGCCGTATTGTCCGGGGTGGCCGCACTGGTCGCCGTAGCCGCTCTGGTGGTGGTGTTACTGAAATGAGGCGGCCGGGCTTCGGCCCGGTGCCTCGACATTGAGGGAATAGGTATGGATGGCGGAATCAACCCGGCGCAGTACAGCCCGTGGGTGGTGATCCCCTTCGTTCTGGCATTGGCCGTCTGCGCTGGCTGGATCACGTGGGGCGCACTCCGCAATGGCGTGCTTCCTATTACCCCGGCAGTGTTGGCTATCGCGCTGATGGCTTCGGCCATGTGGGACAACTACACGCCCAAGCCGGACGAATGGGAGGCATTCAAGGCTGCGCACAACTGCAAGGTAGTGGGCAAAAGCGAAGGTCATAGCAACGGCGGCGTCGGCATCACTACACGCGGCAGCGTGGCGTTCATCGCAGGGGATCGGTCGCCCGATCAGACTGGCTACCTGTGCGACGACGGCGTGACGTACTGGAGAAATGAGAGGTAAAAATGAACCGGAAAGCATGTGGCAAAGCCATCAACGTGTTTTCGTCGGTCGGCGGACTGGTAGTCGCGTGGCAAGCGATCCGCTTTGCAATGGGTGACATTGGCAACGTGACGATACCTGTATTTGAGTGGTTAGCGAACACCACGCAGCCGCAGGGCAGCGTCACGCCTGCCGACGCGACAGGGCTGCTGTCGATGACAAATTTCATGCAAAGCATCATATGGTGGATTATGGGGTTCAGTGTTTGGCTGATCGCTGCCACCGTCGTGAGCGGGCTTGGTAATGTCGCAGCTCGAATAGCTACTGTAGGGTGGCAGCAGTACCTGACAGAGCAGCGCGAGGCCCACGAAGCGGCCCGGATCGCAGCAGAACGGCAGGCCCTCAAGGATCGCCGCCGCGAGCTGCGCCGGAAGGTTCTCGAAGCTCGGGAACCCCGTCGAGGATCGTCCGGCATCCTGCCATTCGTGCTCGGCGTGTTGTTTGGATCATTTTTTCTTTGACGCAACAACTACTTAGAGGGATCGCTTATGTTGGCTGCACTGTTTGAAATCCTGCTGTTCTTGATGATGGTTCCGGCCCTGATCGTGTTCGCGCTGTTCAAGATCGCCTCGGACATTGCCGACTACTTCGGGTTCTGGCTGTTCCCCGGCATCTTCGGCCTGTGGCTGGGCATCAACCTGTCGATGGTTGCGCCGTCTGATCCGAACGTGCCGTTTGAAAGCCTGATTGAAGTCATCGCGCACTCTCACATCGCCGGATTTGCCACCCCGCAAGTTCTGTTCGTGATCGGGGTTCTGTCGCTACTGGTGCCACCGGCCTGCTCGATGTTCAAGCTGATGTTCAGGGCTACGCGAGACGCCAAGTAATACAACCGGCCAGAAACAAACAAGCCCGCTCGATAGCGGGCTTTTTGTTGGGCACCAAAAGGGAAGGGTGGTCAGTGGGTCGCGGCCGCCGGTTGGATGGGCTGGATGGCCAGACGCAGGCCCATGACGCGCAGGATCGCGGTCAGGCTGCGCACCTCGGGGTTGCCCTTCTCCGACAGCGTGCGGTAGAGCTGCGACGGGTTCAGCTCGGCCGACTTGGCCACGCTGCGCACGCCGCCGAACGCCTCGGCCATCTGGCGCAGGGCAATCAACAGTTCGGCTTGCTCGCCGTCTTCAAGGATGCTGTTCAGCAGCTCGACCGCGTAGGCCGGATCGCTGCGGAAAACCTCGGCCATCGCCGCGTCGTGTGATCTGTCTTTCATCGTTCAATCTCCTGTTCGTTCCTGCCAGTCGCGCCAGTACGCGCAGGCGCGGTCAATGTCGCTGTTCTGCTTGCGCTTGTCGCCGCCGCAAAGCAGCAGTTGGTGCCAGATTTCACGTAGCAGCACCCTATGCAGTGCGACTCTACGCGATTAAATGCGATTCTGCGCGACGGTACGCGATCTAGGGTTACGGTATCGCGTGCAAGCGTTTCACCGCGTTGACGAAATCGAGGCGCAGCAAGTGCATGGCCAAATCAATCGCCCCGCCACCGCCACGGTCGGCCTGCACGTCGTACCACTTCGCCCCTGTGGCCAGCAGCTCGACCACGGCCCCCCCAAGCGAGACATGCACGCGCACTGTGTTTTTGTCCTTAACCGGCTGAAACGTGGCGTCACGCTTCCAGTACAAGCCCAACGCATCGAGCACGGCGAGCACCGGCACAATCCGCAAGTGGTTGATCCGGGCATCATCAAATCGCCTTGAGCGCATCGCTTACCACTCCCTATCGAACTGCACCGACGTTACCTGTCATCAGTGGCCAAAGCCTTCGCCCCCTGCTGGGGCTGCGCGGCCTAACGGCCTTGCGGGCTACTCGTGATATTTCATCACGGGGCTACTCCCGGCTGCGCCGATCAAAAGCACGGGGGCTTCGCCATTAGTAATACGCACGGACTTGTTACACCCCCACCCAAGGGCCTGTATCACCGCGAACGGGCCGCCGTCAAAAGCACGGGGGCTTCGCCATTAGTAATACGCACGGACTTGTTACACTCGATTTGAGGGGCTTTTAAGTACCTCGATACCGTCATAGCTGAGACACCCATTTGCTTTGCGATGGCCCGTACGCTCAATCCTTCACGGCTGAGGGCCTGTGCCTGCGCCTGCTTGGCGTTGGCGGCCTCAAGGTACGTTTGACGGTCTACCGCCCCGGCAGCGCGTCTACGGTCTTCCTCGCGCTTCCTGTGGCGTTCTGCGGCCTCGGCCTGGCTGACGATGGTCTTTAGCTGCTTCTGTTCGTCTGCGGTGATCCTGAACAGGTTAATCAGGGTGTCGTTCTTCGGCGTGTACAGCGGCGAGTAGTCCTTGCCGCCAAAGCTGACTTTCTCCCCTGCTTCGTAGGCTTTGGCCTTGCTGAACAGCGTCATAAGCTCTTTCGAGCGGCTATTCCATTGCGGATCAAGTTCGCGGGCCAGCGCGGCCCCTTCGTGGTACATCTGCTTGCTGTTGGTCGCACCGGACAAAAGCAGGAAGTTCAACCGCCAAAATAGGTGTTGCATCCTGCTGCCTTCGCCGACGCCGCCGCGCAGCTCGGCCAGCTTGCGCAGGTCTTCGAGGCGATCCCACGCAAGCTGTCGGCCGGAGAATCCGCGCAGATGGTCGGCTTTGCCGCCGGGCACCAAAAGGAAAGGCTTTCTCGTTGCGCGCTGCTGGGCCTGTTTCTGTTGCTCCTGCCGTTGCTGCTCGATAGTCCATCGGGCTGTCGGTAGCAGGGACTCGGCCAGATACTCGAAGTTGTAGCGGATAGGCTGGCCATCGTGGCCGTTTTGAACGTGAACCACTCGGCAGACTTCGCCGCTCTTGCTGTTGACTGTCTCGACGGTGCGCAGCACGCGGCTGGCGTCCTTGGCCATCGGATCGGCCCCGACGTGCGCGAGGCGATCAACAAGGTAGCGTTGGCAGGCATTCCAGCGGGGCAGGGCTTGACGTGGAATCGTGCCCTCTAACAACCACTTGGCTTGTATTCCCCGGCCGCTGTAGATCAGCACTGACGGTGGCGGTACGCCTTCCTCGGCGCAGAAGTACAGGACGGACGCGGCCAGTTGGTCAGGTGAGCGACCGGCCAGCGCGGGCACGCGGTAGGTATCAAGGTCGGTGAACAGCAAGCCCAGCCGCGAGAGGTTCACGACGCGCCGGTTGGGCCGGATGAACTCGGCCTGTGACATCCAAGTGTCGCGGGTCTTGTCCACCAAACTAAGCACGGTGGCCATGTCCGTCAAACGGTGGGAGGACTGGCGCTTGTCGCCGCGAACGTCAACCAGAAGCGAGAAAAACCCGCTCCTGTTGCTGTCGTGGTACAAGTCCGCCTCGTCCTGAGAACTGAACAGCGCAAGTTGTGAACTTGCCATAAGCTCCTGCCTTTCGGGGGCACCACACGGGCGCGCCTCTTGTCAAAGGCAAAGCGAACTACTAGAATGAACCTGAATTTACCCCACCAAGGGCGTCTGTTCCGGTTCCCGTCGCCAAACGGTTCTGTAAGTCGCTCTGCTATTCGCCAAAGCCCCGTCGCCAAACGGGGCTTTGGCATTTCTGGTCAACTAACCGCCGATGCCAATCGGCCGTTGTCACGTTTTGCTCTTGCCAAGGTGCGAGGCACCCAGCCCTGAGCGTCGGTTTCCCACTGTAAAATGCCATGCTGCACAAGTACCGACCCGGCACCGTCCAGCGATGAAAAGTAGCGCGGGCCACCACGGTACTGCCCAAGAATGCGGTCTTTCTTAGCGATCCGCAGTACCACGACTAGCCCTTTGTCGGCCTTGCCGATGGTAGCCGCGTGAACGCCACCGGCGGCCAGCACTTCCTTGAACGATACCGGGTCGATGACAGCATCAGAATCAAACGTAATCATGCCTCACCCCCTTGAGACTGTCCAGCATGGTTGGATTTTGCGAAAGTCATTATTGCATAATAGCGCATTCGTCAAAAGCGTGGTGCTGGCACCTGTGCCACTATAGTAATACTCCCTTTTTGGTGCATTCCTTGAGGTAGGCCATAGACAAAAAGGCTCCGATTCGGGCAACCTTTTTGCTAACATACGGCAATTTCATGCGCGTGTTGTGTGCCGTTTAGGTCACTACAGCCCGCTTAATTCACCATAGAAAGGGGAGGTGCCGAGCCGAATGCCTAGACGACGCGACACCGATATAGAACAAGAAACCGACGATAAACCAGTAGCGCCGGAACGCCTGATTTTTGCCAAAAACTTCAGGAAGGCCCGTATCGCTGCGAAGCTAAGTCAACGAGACGTCAGGGATAAGACGGGATTTGCGCAGTCATGGGTAAGCGAAATCGAGACAGGGAAAATGGCTATCACCATCGACAACATGGCCAAACTTGCACACTGCGTCGATATGCCCCTGTGGCAGCTTTTAGTACCCTCGTAGCACCCTCCCGCGCTTCAACACCTTTCGTCCGGTTCTGCCAACTAGACCCCACAAACCCGTGGGGTCTTTTTGCTTTTGGATACATTCGGCCTTGTTCGAGTGATAGTGTTTAGACTATCATTGCGGTGTGAGGTCTGATCGGCCTTACGCTATCGTGACAACCGGTAAGGACGAAAGGAATGGACGAAAAATCTCCCGACCCGAGAACTTCTAATCTCGCCAACCAAAGGGCCGAGCACGACCGCCGCATTGTTGAAAAGCTGCGTCGTGAACTCGGGCCGCAGGTCTGTGAGCTGCTGGAAGACTCAAAAGTAATTGAAATCATGCTCAACCCGGACGGTTCGCTTTGGTGCGAATGGCTCGGGGCACCAATGGAGCGAATCGGGACGATGGCCAAGTCGCAGGCCGAGTCGCTGATGGGCACCGTGGCGTCGTCGCTGCGTACCAACATCACGGCGGCAAACCCGATTCTTGAGTGCGAGTTGCCGCTTGACGGTTCACGCTTCGAGGCGCTGATACCGCCAGTCGTCACCGGCCCGACCTTCACCATTCGTAAGAAGGCGAGCATCGTATTCACCCTGCCCAACTACGTCAGTTCGGGGATCATGACCGAGGCGCAGTGCGCCGCGATCAAGAAAGCCGTTCGTGAACGCCGCAACATCCTTGTTGTGGGTGGTACAGGAACCGGCAAAACCACGCTCACTAACGCCATCATCTTCGAGATTGATGCCGTCACCCCTGAGCACCGTATTGTCATCATCGAGGACACGCGCGAGCTGCAATGTAGCTCCCCGAACGTAGTCCCATTGCGGGCTGTCGATCACGTCGATATGACCCGCCTTCTGAAAGCAACCATGCGCCTGCGCCCTGACCGGATTCTGGTCGGCGAGGCCCGCGACGGCTCGGCGCTTGCGTTGCTCAAGGCATGGAACACTGGCCACCCCGGCGGGGCGGCCACTGTTCACGCAAACTCGGCGAATGCTGGCCTGATCCGTATGGAACAGCTTGTGGCGGAAGCCACGGCAGCGCCGATGCAAGCACTGATCGCTGAGGCCGTCGATTTAATCATTGCGATTGAAAAGACGGCCACGGGTCGGCGCATCAAGGAAGTCGTAACCGTTAGCGGACACGACGGCACCAACTACATCACCCAACCGATATAGGAAATCATCACATGACTACAAATGCCCTGTTCGCTTCGCCTGTGGCGTCGTCGGCTCCAACCTTCGCATCGAAGGCTCGGGCCGTACTGACAAGCCCTTACTTCTGGCTGATGGCCGCTCTGTGCGTGGCCCTTCTCTTTGGTGCCGAACCCGCGCACGCGGCAAACGCCACCGAGGGCGGCGGCTCGGGTCTGCCGTGGGAAGGCCCGATTGCCAAGCTCGTCCAGTCGATCAGCGGCCCCGTGGCCTTCGGTATTGCACTGCTCGGCATCATCGCGTGCGGCGCGACCCTGATTTGGGGCGGTGAAATCTCCGAGTTTACCCGCCGCATCATCTACGTGATCCTCGTTGTCTGCATCATCGTTTTCGCCAAAAACCTGCTTACCGGCACCATGTTCTCGGGCGCAGTAATCCCGGCTGACGCAGCAATCACCGCTGACGATCTGGCCAGCGCATCGAAAGCGCAGGCCGCCGCACTGCCGGGTGCAGGGGGTCGCTAATGCAAGTCGAGGAAGCGCGTAGATTGACGCCTTTCCACCGGGCACTGCACCGGCCGCAACAGGTATGGGGTGGCGAGCGCGAGCTAATGCTGTTCTCCATGCTTGTTGCGGGCGGCCTGATCGTGTCGGCCATGAACTGGCCCGCCACGATCCTCGGAACGTGCATCTGGTTGGTTTGCGTCTACGGCCTTCGCAAGATGGCGAAGGCTGACCCGAACATGAGCAAGGTCTACGTTCGCCAGCTCAAGTACGGGAACTATTACGGGCCGTTCTCACGGCCCCATCGTGTGGCCAAGTCGCCACGTATCTACTGATAAGGAGCGGACATGCTTGCGTTAGCACCCTTCCGTAGCAAAGCCGCTGGCTTGCCCGACCTGCTCAACTACGCCGCGCTGATTGATGAAGGCGTAGTGCTGGGCAAGGACGGCTCGCTGATGGCTGGTTTCTTCTTTCGTGGTGATGATGCAGCATCCGCCACCACGTCAGAACGCAACTACCTGACCGCCTTGGTCAATCAATATCTGGCGCGCTTCGGCTCTGGTTGGTCGGTTTGGACTGATGCGTCCCGGCTGGCATCGCCGGGCTATCCGGCCCCGGATGAATCTCATTTCCCTGAGCCGATCACGGCTCTGATTGACGCCGAACGGCGGTCAACTTTCGTCAAGGATCAATCGCTATTCGAGAGTGAATATGCGCTGATTCTGACCTACCTCCCGCCAAGTCGCCGCGACTCGAAATTGGCCGAAATGGTCTACGACGATGATGGCGTAGACGACAGCGACCCGGCCGACCGCCTGCTACTGGACTTCAAGAAAAAGCTCGATGACCTGCACGATGGTGTCGGCGATCTGCTGCATATGCGCCGTATGGCGACGATTACAGTGGGCGAGGGCGAAGACGCCTATCAGAGTGATGAACTGGTGAACTACCTGCATTACACGCTGACAGACGAACCTATCGCGCTGCGTATTCCTGACTGCCCGATGTATCTGGATGCGTGGCTTGGCTATCCCACGCTGTGGCCGGGCGACACGCCCAAGGTCGGCGACAAGTTTGTGTCGTGTGTGGCTATCGAAGGTTTCCCCGGAAACTCGTACCCCGGCATTCTCGACATGCTCGACAGTCTGCCGCTGTCCTATCGCTGGTCGTCGCGGTTTATCTTGGGGGCGTTTGCGGGAGGGGGCGAAATCCTACGTTAAGCCGAGAACGCGCTTACCGTAGTCCCTTAGTTCGCCATTCGGGCCGACATAGCGATAGAGAGTGACGCGCTCGATCCCAAGTTCCTTGCAAAGATCGGAAACGGAAGTGTCGCGCTGCGCCATGGCGGCCTGTGCGAGACGGACCTGTGCTTTGGTGAGGGCAAATTTTCGGCCCCCTTTGCGACCGCGCGCTCTTGCAGCAGCGAGACCGGCCATGGTGCGCTCGCGGATCAGGTCACGCTCGAACTCGGCCAAGGTTGCGAAAATGCCGAAGACCATGCGGCCGGATGCTGTTGTGGTGTCGATCTGAGCGCCCTTTCCGGTCAGCACCCGCAAACCGATATTGCGATCAGACAGATCCTTCACCGTGTTGACCAGATGGGCAAGAGACCGCCCGAGACGGTCAAGCTTCCAGACAACCAGCACATCGCCGTCACGCAATGCTTTGAGGCAGGCGGTCAGACCAGGGCGATCCTCACGGCTGCCGGAAGCGCGATCCTCATAGATCTTGTTTTGTTCGACGCCGGCAGCGCTCAAGGCATCGCGTTGCAGGTCGAGCGACTGAGACCCATCAGCTTTGGAAATGCGTCCATAGCCGATTAACATTTCCGCCATTCCATGACCATGGTGAATGGCGTCGTGAGATACCTTTGCACCCTGTCTTGTGGACCCCTAGATGGTCTCGGTTCATCGAAGAACGTCAGTTTCAAGCCTTCATCAAGCAATGCAGACATGTAAGTGCTCAAGGGGCGATGCCAGTTTCGCACTCGCAAGCCATCCCATTCGAACCACTCTGCCCGTTCACCAAAATAGTTTCCAAGAGGATGGTACGCACGACCGTCTTCGCCTTTGATCCACCCAATTGTGCCATTGGAAGTGCAGAAACTTGTCAGGTTTGCGATCAGAATTCTTCCGCCGGGCTTGAGAATGCGAGTGGCTTCTCGAACCGCCGTGTGTATGTCGTCAATGTCGATAAGGCTCAGGTAGAATACTGCGAGGTCGAACTCTTCATCATAGAAAGGCAATTTCTCGGCAAAAGCGTTGAGATATTTACCAGCTGGATCACGGTTTCGTGCTCTTTCAATAAACGGTTCGATTGGATCAATTCCGACAGCATCGATACCGATCTCCTTTGCCATACGGCAAAACCGTCCTTCGCCGCAGCCGATATCCAACATTTTTGCCGCGCCCGACAATTCGGCTCGTTCCAGCATCGGCTTGTCGAGGATGAACTCGCGCGCGAAATCGCCGGCATCTGGCATTCTGTCGATCCACGCTTGAGAAGAGCTAAGCCAACCGTTCTCATCCGGGTCACGTTGGTTCATTGCCTGTTATTCCCTGTTACACAAACGGTGGTTTGAGGCGGTGCGTTTGCCACAAATGATTTGATCGCTGGAAATGTATCTCAACCAGCTTCATAAACAAAGCGTCTTGAACATCCTCGAATTTTGATAAAGGAACATGGATGCCGCGTCGCGTCACTCTCACTGATCGGCAAAGGGACGCGCTGCTGCGTCTGCCAATCTCGCAGGTGGATTTACTCAAGCATTATACGTTGAGTGATGAAGACCTCGGCCACATCAAGCTTCGCCGCCGTCCACACAACAGGTTCGGCTTCGCCCTGCAATTATGCGTCCTGCGCTATCCCGGTCGGGTGCTGGCACCCGGCGAACTGATTCCAGCAGAGGTCGTCGAATTTATCGGCGCACAACTCGGCTTGCATGCCGAGGATCTGGTTGACTATGCCGCCCGTGAGGAGACGCGACATGAGCATCTGGCGGAGTTGCGGGCGCTCTACGGATTCCGCACATTCTCTGGACGTGGTGCGCGCGAATTGAAGGACTGGCTGTTCCGGGAAGCCGAGATAGCGGTGTCGAACGAGGATATTGCCCGTCGCTTTGTGGCTGAATGCCGTCGCACCCGCACGGTTCTTCCCGCGACATCCACGATCGAGCGCCTCTGCGCCACGGCTCTGGTCGATGCCGAGCGGCAAATCGAGGCGCGGATTGCCGATCGGTTGTCCATGCCTATCCGGGAACAGTTACTGGCATTGCTAGAGGAGACGGCTGACGATCGGGTGACCCGTTTCGTATGGCTGCGTCAGTTCGAGCTCGGCTCGAACTCGTCGTCGGCCAACCGGCTGCTCGACCGGCTCGAGTATCTGCAACGTGTCGATCTTCCCGAGGATATGCTTGCTGGTGTTCCTGCTCATCGGGTGACGCGTTTGCGCAGGCAGGGCGAACGGTATTACGCCGACGGCATGCGTGATCTCCCGGAAGACAGGCGGCTTGCGATTCTGGCGGTGTGCGCGTCTGAATGGCAGGCGATGCTTGCTGATGCCGTGGTCGAAACCCACGACCGGATCGTCGGCCGTCTCTACCGGGCGTCGGAGCGCATTTGCCAAGCGAAGGTCGCTGACGAGGCGAACGCGGTGCGCGACACCCTGAAATCCTTCGCTGCAATTGGAGGGGCCCTGGTCGATGCACGAGATGACGGCCAGTCGCTGAACGACGTTATCGCGAGCGGATCAGGGTGGGATGGATTTAAAACTCTTGTCGCGATGGCTGCCAGGCTAACCGCCACCATGACTGCCGATCCGCTCAATCATGTGCTCGACGGCTATCACCGTTTCCGCCGGTACGCTCCTCGCATGTTGCGCTTGCTCGATTTGCGGGCTGCGCCAGTCGCGCTGCCGCTTCTAGAAGCGGTGACGGCCCTGCGTACTAGTTTGAACGATCCCGCGCTGACCTGCTTCCTGCGACCGAGCTCCAAATGGCATCGCCATCTTCGTGCCCAGACGGCTGGTGATAGTCGCCTCTGGGAGATCGCGGTGCTGTTCCATTTGCGCGATGCGTTCCGCTCCGGGGACGTTTGGCTTGCCAAGTCCCGGCGCTATGGCGATCTGAAACACGCACTTGTTCCGGCGCAAGCCGTGGCGGAAAGCGGCCGTCTCGCCGTACCATTGCGGCCGGAGGAATGGCTGGCAGACCGGCACGCTCGCCTCGACATGCGGTTGCGCGAGCTTGGCCGTGCGGCACGCTCGGGCACGATTCCCGGCGGGTCGCTCGAAAACGGCGTCCTGCATATTGAGAAGCTCGAAGCCGCCGCGCCGACAGGCGCCGAAGATCTAGTGCTTGATCTCTACAAGCAGATCCCGCCCACGCGCATCACCGATCTCTTGTTGGAAGCGGATGCAGCGACTGGCTTCACGGAAGCGTTCACGCATCTGCGCACCGGAGCGCCTTGCGCTGACCGGATCGGGCTGATGAACGTCATCCTTGCGGAGGGGGTCAATCTCGGCCTGCGCAAGATGGCCGACGCGACGAACACCCACACTTTCTGGGAGTTGATCCGCATAGGGCGATGGTATGTCGAAGGCGAAGCCTACGACCGGGCGCTGGCCAAGGTTGTCGAAGCGCAAGCGGCGTTACCCATGGCCCGGTTTTGGGGCATGGGTACGTCGGCTTCGAGCGATGGTCAGTTCTTTGTCACCACAGAGCAAGGTGAGGCCATGAATATGGTCAACGCTAAATATGGCAATACCCCGGGCCTGAAAGCCTACAGTCATGTCTCGGATCAGTATGCGCCGTTCGCAACCCAGGTGATTCCTGCAACGGCGAGCGAAGCTCCATACATCCTCGATGGTCTGCTTATGAACGATGCCGGTCGCAATATCCGCGAGCATTTCACCGACACGGGTGGCTTTACCGATCACGTATTTGCCGCATGTGCCATTCTCGGCTACCGCTTCGCCCCGCGGATTCGCGATCTTCCGTCCAAGCGGCTATATGCATTCAATCCTTCGTCCGCGCCGACGCATTTGAAGACCTTGATTGGCGGAAAGATCAATCAGGCCATAATCGAGCGGAATTGGCCTGATATCTTGCGCATCGCCGCTACGATTGCCGCTGGAAGCATCGCGCCCAGCCAAATCTTGCGTAAGCTCGCTTCCTATCCGCGGCAGAACGAACTGGCCACGGCCTTGCGCGAGGTCGGCCGCATCGAACGCACCCTGTTCATGATCGACTGGATTCTGGATGCCGATCTGCAACGCCGCGCCCAGATAGGGCTCAACAAGGGCGAGGCACATCACGCGCTGAAGCGGGCCATCAGCTTCCATCGCCGGGGCGAAATCCGCGATCGTTCCGCCGAAGGCCAGCACTACCGAATCGCTGGCATGAACCTGCTCGCGGCAATTATCATCTTCTGGAACACCATGAAGCTGGGTGAAGTCGTCGCTAACCAGAAACGCGATGGAAAACTGATATCGCCCGATGTTCTGGCTCACGTCTCACCTCTCGGATGGGAGCACATCAATCTCACCGGAGAATATCGCTGGCCAAAGTCTTAGCGTAGGATTCCGCCCCCTCCTGCAAACGACCCCAGTATGCCGCGAGCCGTGGATATGAACTCGATGTCGCCAGAACACTGGTTTGTAGTGGCTTAATGAATCCGGACACTCCATAGAGGCGCTATAGTAGCGCCATGAATGAGGTGTCTATTTTGAATCAACGTCGAGCGTTTACCCCGGAGTTCAAGCTTGAAGCCGTGAACTTGGTACTAAACAAAGGCTATTCCGTTACAGAAGCCTGTGATGCATTGGATATTGGGCCCACAGCGATGCGTCGCTGGATTGACCAGTACAAGAAGGAAAAGCTGGGAATCATCTCCGAGGGACGCAAAGCGCTAACGCCGGAGCAAAGGCAGATCCAAGAGCTTCAGAAGCGCGTTGATCGTCTTGAGCTGGAGAAAGACATCCTAAAAAAGGCTACCGCGCTCTTGATGACGGACGAGTTCAAGCTCAAGCGCTGATTGGTTCGTTCAAACACCGTTTGCCGGTTCGTGCGCTTTGCAGCCTGTTCGGCTTACCTGCTTCCACGTATTACGAACAGGAACAAAGAAAAGATCTAATCGATGTTGAAAGGATTCACCTGCGCGCAACGGTGGCAGCACTGTTCAATGCCAGCAACCAATCGGCGGGCAGCCGAACGGTTGTTTTTCAATTGGCACTAATGGGCCTGATGGTGGGCCGTTATAAAGTCTCTCGACTCATGGAAGAGGCCGGGCTGGCCAGCAAACAGCCAGGCCGCCATAACTACAAAGCGGCGGGCGCTGCACATCCGATGGTTGAAAACCATCTGCAGCGTGAGTTTAACGTTCAGACTCCCAACCAGGTCTGGTGCGGTGATATCACCTATGTGTGGGTGGGTAAGCAGTGGGCTTACTTGGCGGTCGTCATTGACTTGTATGCCCGACGGGTAATCGGTTGGGCCACATCGCAGTCGCCTGATAGCGCGCTGACAATCAAAGCACTGAACATGGCTTATAACCTGCGAGGCCAGCCCAAAGGCGTGATGTTCCACTCCGACCAAGGTTGCCAGTACAGCAGCCTGGCTTATCAGCAGCAGCTATGGCGCAAACGAATGGTTCAGAGCATGAGCCGCCGAGGGAACTGTTGGGATAACGCCCCAATGGAGCGGGTGTTCCGCAGCTTTAAAAGCGAATGGATGCCTAAGCAGGGTTACCGCGACCTGTATGAAGCAACGAGAGACATAGGCCGCTATCTGATGAGCTACTACAACAGGCAGCGTCCGCACAGCTACAACGCCGGCCTGCCACCGGAGCTAGCTGAAAAAAGACTTAACAAACTGTCCGGAATTAGTTGACCACTACAGTTATCAATGCGATGGTGGTGATGGAAATCTTCTATCTTTTCAAAATCCGTTATCTTCATGCCTCGTCTTTCAGTTTTGTCGGCATGAAGCGGACGCCGGTCGTTCTCGCGGCCATTGGCGTCGTCGTGCTGGCGCAACTGGCCTTCACCTATCTACCCGCCGGTGCACAACCTTTTTGCAAGCGCGCCGATTTCGATTGTCGATGTTGCTGGTGATCGGTGTCGGCGTGATCTTAATGGCCAATTTAGGAAGTGGAAAAGATCGTTATCCGCCGCATGGACTGGCAGGCGGTCTGATGGGTAAAGCCGGATGAAGGCAGGCATTTCTCACGCAGTCGTATCTGTATGCTGAAATATGACGATGATAATCCAGTTTGACGGAGACAGAGCTTACGTCTAAGAGGCTTACGCCAAGATAGTCTCTTCCTCCCACTCATTGTTTCCGGTCTTGTCGACGTGGCTGAAAATAAGAAAAAAACGATCGTTCAGGTGTTGACGGAAAGCTATGGCGATCTGGTCAAGCATCTTGCGCGCCGCTTCGGGACAGCCACGGATATTCACGACGTCGTTCAGGATACCTATCTGCGTGCCGAAAAAATGCCGCCGGATATGGATGTGCAGAATCTGCGGGCCTATGTGTTCCGGATGGCGGACAATATCGCCATCGATCATTTGCGCAGAAAAAGCGCGCAAACGCGCTATTTCGAGCCACTGGGCGATCGTGATTCACTTTGCGCAGATGCCTCGCCGGAGCAGACGGCCGATTTCCGCCAACGCATCGCCATTCTCGAAAACGTCGTTGCAAATCTTCCGCCCCGGCAGAGGGAGGTTTTTCTCATGCATAAGTTCTACGGTCTCAGCCATTCGCAGATCGCCGAGCGGCTCGGAATAACGAAAAGTGCCGTGGAAAAACTCATCATCAAGGCGCTTGCGACCGCTCGAGCCAGACTGGATGAAAGGCTGAACTGATGAAAAAGCCATGTGCGATGATGAGGTGTAGCGATTGCAGATTCGTCAACAGGGTTAAGACCGGCAATTGCCGGGAACCTCATTTCGAGAGGAAAACCCGTTGAACGGCGGTGGCTACGAACGCATATTGTCAAAACAGAAGGCGAAAGACGAAGCCCTTGCATGGTTTGTCAGGGTCAATTCGGGCGATGCGGGCGATGCCGAGTTGCGCGCCCATAGACGCTGGCTTGCGGCTTCCGATGACAACCGCGCTGAATATGAGCGCATTTCCGGTATATGGTCCGATTTCGATAAGGTGGCCGATCCGCGATTGCCGCTCACCATGCGCAAGCCGCCGCTCGGGCGCAGGCCAGGCCGCCGTGCCTTCCTTGCAGGCGGACTTGCCACCGCGGCGGGTCTTGCGGCCGTTACGGCAATTAATGGATTACCGGCCGGTTTTCTCGCCGATTACAGCACCGGCACCGGCGAGCAGCGGAGCCTGACGCTGGCGGACGGGCCTTTTTCGCTGTCGCGAAGGACGCCCATCGTCCCTTCGTCGTCGAGGCGGCTTCCGGTACGGCAACGGCGCTCGGCACCCGGCACCCGGTTCTCGGTGCACGAATGGGGTGGGAATGCCTCCGTGGCGGTGGAGGAAAGCGCGGTTTCAGTGACCGCGCCGGACGGGTCGTCCGCTGTCCTGAACGTGGGAGAGAGCGTCTCCTACGGCCCCGGCGGTATGCAGCAAATCGCGCGTGTCGATGTGGAAAGCGACCTGGCCTGGCGTCGCGGCAAGCTGATTTTCGAGGATCGTCCGTTGCAGCAGGTCGTCGCCGATGTGAACCGCTACCGCAGCGGTACGATTCGTATTCTCGATGCGAAGCTCATGGATCTGCGCGTGAGCGGAATTTTCAATATTGCCGAACCCGATGCGGTGCTGACCACAATAACCGAGACCTTGCCGGTCAGGGCGGTGAGGCTTACGGATTATCTCGTTTTGCTGCGTGGGACGTAATCCCGTTTTGAGTCAAAACGTCATCCGCATAATTCCTGATAATTTTTTTCATATTTAGGGTGAGGTGGAATGCCGCGGAATACGTCTTCCTTCTGAAAGCATCCCGAGCGGGCTGCAAACAGACAGGAGAGGGAGAAGGAAATGATGCGGCAAACCGGATTTCTGACCGGCGGGACCATGAAGGCGCATATGCGAAAGATGGCGATTGCCCTTCTTGCATCGTCCTCGGCTTTACTGGCGGTTACGCTTTACGCCACCCAAAGCATGGCGCAAACCGTCCCGGCCTCTTATTCGGTGCCTGCCGGTCCCCTGGGGGCTGCGATTTCGCGCTTCGGCGACAATGCCAATCTTCAGGTTCTTTATCCGGCCGATTTGGTTCGCGGCAAGCAGACGAAAGGGGTGCGTGGCAATATGAGCCGTGAGGAGGCGCTTAGCCGTCTTCTGGCAGGCACCGGCCTTTCCTATCGGTTCACATCTTCGGACACCGTCACTCTGGAACCGCTGCCGAGGGAGGGGAGCGCAGGCATTGCGCCCGATGGGTCCACCGTTCTTTCGACCATCGTGGTCAACGGGCAGGGCGAGAACGCCTGGGGCCCTGCGCAAGGCTTCGTCGCGCATCTCTCCGCGACCGCGACTAAGACCGACACGCCCATTCTGGAAACGCCGCAGACGATCAATGTGGTGACGGCACGGCAGATCGAGACGCTGAAACCCTCCAAGCTTGCGGAAACGCTGCGCTATACGCCGGGTGTGGTGACCGAATTCCAGCCAAGCACCAGCTATTTCGACCGAATCCGCATTCGCGGCTTCTACAGCAACAATAATATCTACCTTGACGGAACCCAGCTCACACCTTCGGGTACGCTCGCTGTCGCGCAGGTGGACCCGTTTCTGCTGGAGCGTGTGGAGGTTCTCAAGGGGCCCGCTTCGGTACTTTATGGCCAGAACGGTTCCGGCGGCCTGATCAATATGGTGTCCAAGCGCCCGCTGGGCAATAACGACCGCGAGATCGGCTTTAGTGTCGGCACCGACAAACACCTTGAAACGACCATAGACTGGAACGGCGTTTCCGCGGATGAAACGTTCAGCTATCGCATTGCCGGCGTCGGCCGCAGGGCCGATCTCGATTCGGACTATGGCGAGACAGAGCGCTACGCCATCGCTCCGTCTTTCACCTGGCGTCCTTCGGAGGACACGAACTGGACGGTGAGGGCGGCGTTGCAGCGCGATCCGGAAGGTAATTCGAGCAGCTATCTGCCTGCGGTCGGAACCATCCTGCCCAATATCAACGGTCAGTTTCCGCGCGGGATCTATACCTGCGATCCAACTTTCTGCGATTACGACCGCAAGCAATATTATGTCGGTTCGGATTTCAGGCACAAGCTGAACGAGGATCTGGAATTTCGCCAGAACCTGCGTTTCACCTATGTCGATGTCAATTCGACCTCCTTCAGACTCGGTGCCTTGAAAGCCGATCAGAAAACGGTCAGCCGGCCGGCGCTTAATCAGGCGGCGACCACGCGCGGCATCGCAGCCGACAACAGCCTGAAATATGATTTTGACATTGGTGATACCCGCAACGAACTGATCGCCGGTTTCGATTATCGCCGGTTTTCCTCGGACAATCTTTCACTCTCCGGAACCAATTCCAGTCTCGATCTCAATCTGTTCGATCCGGTTTACGGCAATTATAGCCTGCCCACGCTGGCGCGCCGCACTGACAACAATGTCGTGCTGGAGCAATATGGTGTTTATGCGCAAAACCAGATGTCTCTGGGCAACTGGCGCCTGCTGACCGGCCTGCGTCAGGATTGGGCGAACACCACCAACGATAATTTTCTCACCGATTTGACAACGGAAACGCGTGACGATGCCCTGACGGGCCGCGCCGGTCTCCTCTATCTCTTCGATAACGGTCTTGCGCCCTATGTCAGCTATTCGACATCGTTCGAGCCGACTTCCGGTACGGATTATTATGGCGAGACTTTCAAGCCGACCGAAGGCAAGCAATGGGAAATCGGTCTGAAATACGAACCGCAATGGTTCAATGGCGTGTCCACCGCCTCGCTCTATGATCTCAAGCGGACGAATGTGACCACGGCCGACAATGAGCATACCTGCGCGGCGGCGCCCAATCTGCCCGATTGCGGCAATTTTTCGGTACAGACCGGCGAAGTGCGTGTGCGCGGGCTGGAGCTTGAAAGCAAGATCAGCCTGACCGAGAAGGTCAATGCCTCCTTCGGCTATACCTATATGGATGCCGAGGTTACCAGCAGCAATGACGGCTATGAGGGCAACAGGACGACCAATACGCCCAATCATATGGCCTCGGCCTGGCTCGACTACACCTTCCGCGAAGGCGTTCTCGACGGCCTGACGCTGGGTGGCGGCGTGCGTTATGTCGGAAGCATGTATGCCGATGACGACAATCTCAAGCCCATTCCGGCCTATACGTTGGGCGATGCGATGCTGGCCTACGAGCTCGGCAGGCTTTCGCCCAATCTAGACGGGTCGAAACTGGCGGTGTCGGTGACTAATCTTGCCGACAAAAAAGCTGTCGGCGGCTGCACCAGCGCCAGCTATTGCGATTATGTCGACGGGCGCAGTATCATCGGTTCCCTCAATATCAAATTCTGACAGGAGCGCACCGGCGGTTCGGACGAACCGCCGGTGCCGGTGTTTACGCCATGACAGTCGATCCGGACCAGACCTCGATTGCGGCCGCAGGCCTCGATCTGGCCTATCAGACGAAAACCATCGTTCATGACGTCGGTCTTTCCATCGCGAAAGGCACGGTGACGACGCTTGTCGGCCCCAACGGGTCGGGCAAATCGACATTGCTCAAGGGGCTGGGTCGGCTGCTCGACCCTTTGGGTGGACAGGTTCTGCTCAATGGCAGGGATATTCGAGAGATGCGGACGCGCGACATCGCGCGCAGGCTCTCGATCCTGCCGCAGGGGCCGGTCGTTCCCGAGGGCCTGAATGTTCACGAACTGGTCGCCTATGGCCGTGCGCCGCATCAGGGGCTTTTCGGCCTGACGACGGAGGAAGACCGGGCGGCGGTCGAGCACGCCATGGCTATGACCGGCGTCGCACCGTGGCGCGATACGCCGGTGGATGCGCTTTCGGGCGGGCAGCGGCAGCGGGTCTGGATCGCCATGACGGTGGCGCAACAGACGCAGATCATGTTTCTCGACGAGCCGACGACCTATCTCGACATCGCGCATCAGCTCGACGTTCTCGAACTGCTGCGCAAACTCAACCGCGCGCATGGCCGCACCATCGTCATGGTGCTGCACGATCTCAATCTGGCGGCGCGCTATTCCGATCGCATCGTTGCGCTGCGCGATGGCCGCATCGTCGCCGACGGTGCACCGCGGGACGTTATCACCCCGTCGATCCTGCACCGGGTTTTCGAGATCGAGGCGGAAATACATGACGATCCCGTTTCGGGATGCCCATGGTTCGTTCCCAGACAGATCGTCCCCGCACAAAACGCCGAAGAACAGATCGTTATGGAAAGAAGTGTGCCGCA
>NZ_JBQSYY010000030.1:0-23150 GCF_052379785.1 Halomonas sp. 72
TGATGTCGAGAAGAAGCTTCGCTTGCGGGCTTGCCGCCTTCGCCGCCTTCGCCGCATCCACGCAAGGGGCTTTTGCGGCGCGCGTCTGTGCGGTGAGCGAACTGGGTGAAACATGCCTGGCGCAGCCGGCGCGGCGGGTGGTGGCGCTTGACCAGCAGAGTGCGGAATTTCTTCTGGCGCTGGGCCTGCAACCGGTCGGAATGACGGGCCCCGCCAATTATCGCCGCTTCACCGGCGATGCCGAGCCCCGGCTTTCGGACGAGGTGACCGATCTCGGTCTGTCTTCCGCACCCAATATCGAATTCATCATGGCGCTTGAGCCGGATCTGATCCTCGGCAGCGCCAACAGCATCCAGAAAAGTCGCACCCTGCTTGGCGAAATCGCGCCGGTGGCGGCATTCCTTTCCTATCCAGTCGGAAAACCCGACCAGATGGCGAATATGGTCGAGACGCTGCGTGCCGTCGCGCGTCTGACGGGACGGGAAGCGGAATGCGGCGATTTCCTCGCGTCTCTCGATGAAACGCTTGCGGAAATGAAGCAAAGTGTCGTCGCGAAAGGGCTGGACAAGCGTCCTGTCGTGCTGGGCAATGTCAATGCCGGCGTCACAGGGGCCGAAATCATGCTCTTCAATCGCAATGCGCTGCCGGCGCAGCTTTTGCAGCGTTGCGGCTTCGCCTATGCCTATGATGACGACCGCTATCTCGAAAAAGGCTTCAACGTCACCACCGCCGAAACGCTGATCGCCTTGCAGGATGCCGATTTTCTCTACATGCCCTTCAATGAGAAGGGTGTGGCCAATCTCATGGCGACGCCGGTGTGGCGCAATCTGCGTTTCGTGCGCGAGAACCGCTTTCAGCCCATTCCCTACCGGCTGATCCACAACGGCCCGCTGAGCGCGCGGCTGTTTCTGCGCGATGTCCGCAAGGCGCTTCTGACGTGAGCGTGCCGCGGCAATGCTTGCGCGAACTGGGCATGATCGGGGCGGGCGTCATGGCGCTCGTCGCCGCTTTCGCGCTCAATATGGCGCAGGGCGAGGCCCGGATCGGGGTTGGCGACATCATCCGCTCCTTTGCGTATAATGACGATCTGCTGCGCGACGTCGTCAGCGGCTTTCGCCTGCCGCGCGCCACCATAGGGGTGCTTGCGGGCAGCGCCTTCGCCGTCTCCGGCGCGCTCATGCAGAGCATCCTGCGCAATCCGATGGTGTCGCCGGGCATTCTCGGCATCAGCGCGGGAAGTTTTTTCTTCATTGCGCTGGCCACCATATTCGCACCGGCCCTGATCGTTTTCATGCCCATCGCCGTCGCGGTCTGCGGCGGTCTGGTTGCCGTGCTGATGGTCTATCTGCTGGCGGGCGGGTTTCGCGCCACGCCGCTGCGCATTCTTCTTGCTGGACTGATCGTCGCCATGACGATTTCAAGCATAACCGGCGCGCTGCTGCTGCTCTACGAGAGCGAGGCGCGGTTTCTCATTACCTGGAGTGCGGGTTCGCTGCGGCAGAACGGCTGGAGCAATGTGCAACTCGTCTGGCCATGGATCGTCCTCTGCCTCATTGCGGCTTTCACGCTGTCGCGCGCATATGATATTGCCCGGCTCGGCGAGGATACGGCCAGAAGCCTCGGACAGAAACACGCATTGCTCGTCACCGCGACCCTGATCGTCGTGCTGGTGCTGACGGGCGCTTCCGTCGCCGCCACCGGTCCCATCGGCTTCGTCGGTCTTGTCGCGCCGCATCTGGTCAAGCTTGCGGGGGTCAGACGGCATGCCGCGCTGATACCGGCCGCGGCACTCTGGGGCAGCAGCCTGTTGCTTGCCGCCGACAGCATCACCTACATGCTTGGAAGCCTGACCAGCGCACCGCCCGTGGGGGCCATTACGGCAGCCCTCGGTGCGCCATGGCTTCTGTGGCTCGTCCTGCGCCGCAGCCGGGGCGGGCAGATGAATGCGGCTTCATCGCTCGATTTCGGCCGAGCCGGACATGTTTCCCCCACGATCCTGCTTTTGGCCCTTCTGCTCCTCATCGGCCTCACGCTGCTTGCGGGTCTCATGTTCGTCGGCGGTCTGCCGCTGTCGGGAATGCAGGTCATGCAGGCACTCTCCGGCAAGGCTGCGCCGCTCATGCAGAAGATCGTCTGGGACATGCGTGGCCCGCGTATTCTCGCAGCCTGTCTTGCCGGTGCGGGTTTCGCCCTTGCCGGCGCGCTTTTTCAGGCAGCATTGCGCAATCCTCTGGCGGATTCGTCGATTGTCGGGGTCAATGGCGGGGCGACGGCAGGCATTCTTCTCATGGTGGCGCTGTTTCCCGCAGCAAGCGCGACGGGCATCGGCATGGCGGCACTTGCCGGTGGAATGCTTGCGGCGGCCACCGTCTATATCCTTGCATGGCGCACGAGGCTGACACCGACCTTTCTCATCCTGATCGGCATTTCCGTTTCCGCCCTTTGCGGCGCATTCGTGCAGATACTGGTCATGCAGACCCGCTTTACCGACAATCCGATGGTGTGGCTCATCGGCGGACTTTACGGGGCCAACTGGTCCACGGTGCAGATATTGTTTCCCACGCTTCTTGCCGGTTTCATCTGTGCGATGCTGGTGGCGACGAAACTCGAACTGCTTTCGCTCGGCGACATCACGGCGCGCAGCCTTGGTGCTGCGATCGCGCCCGTCAGGCTCGCCGCCGGAGCGACGGGCGTCACGGTTGCCGCCATCTGCGTTTCGCAGACCGGGCCTGTCGGCTATGTCGGCCTGCTGGCGCCGCATCTGGCGCGGTTTTTATGCGGCCATTCCCTGCGCGCGGTCTTGCCCGTTTCGGTGCTGGTCGGTGCGCTTCTTCTCGGGCTCGCCGATATTGCTGCCCGGCTCGTCATTGCGCCGGGGGAACTGCCCGCAGGCTCCGTCATTGCGCTGATCGGCGCCCCTTATCTCATCTATCTTATCCGCCGGAGTATGCGCACATGAGCCATCCGAACCGACAGCTTCATTTCAATTCCTGTATCGATCATCTCGATCTGGCATGGCGCATTGCGGGGGATATGCCGTCCCGTCTTTTCGATATGCGCCAGCTTGAGGAGCGTGCGCAACTGGCCGAGAAAGGGCTGATGGACGCCATGTTCATCGCCGATTTCTACACCTACCGTCCGGGCTTTTCGCTGGAACCCATAGCCCTTCTTTCAGCACTTTCCACGGTGACCAGGCATATCGGGCTGATCGCCTCCGTTTCGACCACCTATAACGAGCCTTATAATCTCGCGCGCATGTTCGCAGGCCTCGACCGCCTCAGCAATGGCCGCGCGGGCTGGAACATGGTGACGACGGCCATCGGCACGGTCGCCGCCAATTACAGCCGCGACGAACATCTCGAACACGATACGCGATACGAGCGTGCCCATGAGGTGATCGAGGTCGTAACCGCGCTGTGGGACAGCCTCGATGAAGATGCGCTCTCCTGTACGCCTGAGGGCATGCTCCACGCCTCACCCGGGAACGTTCCGGCCCTCGATCATCGTGGAAAATGGTTCGAGGTTCAGGGGCCGCTCGACATACCGCGCCCCATACAGGGCAGCCCGGTGCGCATGCAGGCGGGTTCGTCGCAGGCGGGACGGGATTTCGGCGCACGCTGGGCGGAAGTCATCTTCACCGCCCAGCCGGTCCTTTCCATCGCACAGGAATTTTATGCCGATATTCGCCGCCGCATGGCCGCTTTCGGACGCACGCCCGATCAACTCAATATCCTGCCGGGCCTGATGCCGATCGTTGCGAAAACCCGCACGGAGGCCGAAGCCCTTCTGGCGGCGCGACAGGGCGCGGGTGAAAATGCGGGCGCGCGCATGAAGGAAATGGTCGGCATCGACCTTTCGCAATTGCCGCCCGACGAGCCGATCCCTCTCGATCTGCTGCCCGAGCAGGGATTCACCAACGGAATGCGTGGAAGATCGGATCTTTATCTCGACATGATCCGCAAGCATCGCCTGACCCCGCGTCAGGTGCTGCAACAGGGCGCGCATCTGGCTTTCGCTGGAACGCCGCTTGAGACGGCCGACCTCATCAGCGAATGGTTTACGGGCTTTGCCTGCGACGGCTTCACGCTGATGTGGCCTTCTCTTGAGGCGAATATCCTGTTTGTCGAAGAAGTGGTCCCCATCCTGCAACGGCGCGGTTTCTATCGCACCCGCTATGCGGGAACGACGCTGCGCGACCATTTCGGTCTGGCGCGCCCCGACAACCGGCGCTTCGCTGCAAAGGGACATTGAAAATATGAAACAGCTTCATTTCAATTATATTCTCGGGCCGGAAAGTCTCGCCGCGGTGGATGGCGTTTCCGCGCGTCCCGGCGCTCTCCAAACTCTCCTGACACTGGCGAAACGCGCCGAATCGGGCGGGATCGACGCGCTCGTCTTCAGGGATGCGAACAATGCGGGCCTGGTGCGGGAAGGATGTGCATTCCTTCCATACGAGCCGTTTACGGCTTTTGCGGCGCTGGCGGCTGCAACCGATCGCATCGGTCTTGCCGCCGCCGTCTCCCCGCGCACCAGCCAGCCCTATAACGTTGCGCGGCGGCTTGCGACCATCGATCATATCAGCCGGGGCAGGGCTGGCTGGCACATCACGCCGTCGGCAGATCAGCAACAGGAGCAATATGGCGATTTGAGCCGTCCGCCTGTCGAGGCCGTTGCCGCACGGGATGCGGAATTTCTCGAAGTGGTCCACCAGTTATGGGATAGCTGGTCCCCGGATGCCATCGTCATACGTTCTGACGGGCGAGTGAAAGTCAACGGAGAGGGGAACGGCCCCATCGACCATCGTGGACACTATTTTTCGGTCAAGGGGCCGCTGGACGTTCCGCGCCCGCCGCAGGGCAGGCCGGTCTTGTTTCACAGCGTGGTGACGGAGGATGACATGGATATGGCGGCGCGCTTTGCCGATGTCGTGATTGCCGAGGCGATGGACCTCGAAGCGACCGCAAAATTCGCGGACGAGATGAGCCTCCGCCTGAAAAGCCATGCAAGGGATCGCGCAGACGTGCGGATCATGCCCGTTCTAGGTTCTACCAACACCTGCACCGCGGAAGCTGTGACCGAGAGGATCACCCAGTGGCATGGTGCTGGAATCATTGACGGCTTCAGCCTTGCCGGAACATGCCTGAACGGTTTTATAGACGAGGTCATGCCGCTTTTGCGGCAGGCCGGTATGTTACCGGAAAAGACAGGCCCATCCACCTTGCGTGAGAGGCTCGGTCTGAAAAATTTATACATGGAATAGGTGCACGATCCGGTCCCGGTACCCTCCGCCTGATCCCCTGGCCGATGGGTGTACATAATCTTGCGAAATTACACTCCGACACGCAGCTCTTCCAGAGTCTGTCTGGTTCATTATGACCCAGACAGACTCTGGGTTCTTTTGTTTTCGTTTTTCTTTTCGGGAAAACGGGTTCCACTTTTCCCAGTCTTTCCGTTTACGACCGAAATACACGCCCCTTGCTTCGTATATGTGAGACACGAGGGCGATCATGCAGCGACGGCGGCTGCGCTTGAAGCATGGCCCTTTTCCGTTTCCAAATTTGCCGGTCTCGTTAAATCTTCAGCGCCAGTGAGCGCGCATTGTTGATGTGGACCGTTATCGCATCCATTGCCAATTGCGGAGTGCGCGTTTCAATGGCTTCCAGCACTTTCAGATGCTCTTCCATGACAGGAATGACGCGGCCAGCGATGCGAAAACGCTCCTGATTGATGAGACGCATCTTGATATTGTTGGTCTGATATTTACGCCAAATGATTTCGTTGTTCAGCGAACCGATGATCGTATCGTGCAGGTTCCAGTCGATATGTTCCCTGCGCAGGGACAGCAAGATTTCCGCTGACGCCTCCTGACAGAAAACAGCGACAACTTCCCGCTCAATGAAAAGACGAAATTGAAATGCCTCACGAATGAGATTGAGGTCGACATGCGCGATCTGTAAACCGCGTTGTGGCACCGTCTTGATAAGGCCCTCCACCTCCAAGCGAGGAATAAGCTCCCGTATCGCGCCGAGCGGAAGCCCTGTTATACTGACAAGTTGCCGTTGCGAAACGAACTGGCCGGGATGAAAATCGCCCGCCAGCAAGAGTTTGATGAAACTCTCATATGCCCGATGTCTTGACTGGACTGTCGCGGTCTTATCACTCACTCACGCTTCTCCTGCGGATCGCCAAACATGCACGTCGGCAAAAAATACCTGCCGCCCCATTCAAACCTTGTGCGCAGTAGCCGATTATTCCATACACACAGCATGACATGTTAACGCTAAATCAAACATAGCACAGGTCTGAGTCAGTTTGGCAAACCCATTGAAGAGACTTTTTATATCGTTTTGATCAGCGAGCCTATTTTCCGGTCTGTCTCCTGCAGCAGGATGAAGGCTTCGAATTTGACATCGTGGAACCTTGAGATCTCTCCGCCCTACGGCTCGGGGATTTCCTTGAGGTGGAAAAGTTACCCCAACTGCATTATGCCGGCGGTGAGGGTATCTGATTAAGCTGCTTCCTGCAAAAGTTTAGCAAACACCTCTGCGGGTGTCTTAAATCCAAGACACTTGCGCGGGGTCGCATTGAGCTTATGGGCGAGGGCGGTTAACTGAGCCTGGCTGACCTGCGCCAGATCCGTATTGCTGGGTAAATACCGTCGGATGCGCTTGTTGATGTTCTCAATAGTGCATTTTTGCCAGGGTGAATTTGGATCACAAAACCAGCTTCTTGCCCCCATTCCATCCTCCAAAGCCCTATAACCCATAAACTCGGAACCACGATCAAAGGTAAAACTGCGGCGTGCATGATAAGGCAGCGCTGCAAAGGCCTGAATGATTTTGTTCATGATAGGCTTTGAGTGCCGACTGCTGTTTTTAATGATGACGAAGTAACGACTTTTGCGTTCAACAAGTGTCATGACATTGGCTTCTCCGAGGTCACGATCAAAGATGATCAAATCACCCTCCCAATTGCCGAATTGCAGACGATTGCCAATAAAATCAGGACGTTGATGAATGCGAAACGCTTCTGGAATGCGGGAGCTGCGCGATCTTCTGGTGCCGCGTGGGCAGCGCTTTGTGCGCATCTCGGCCAGATGCTCATACAGCTTTAACCCATATTCTTCCTTTGAGTAAATGAAGCGATAGATCGTTTCTGCGCATAGACGTATCGCGCTCAGACCATGGCTAATCAGTCGGCCGCAGATCTGCTCTGGTGACCAGTGTGCTTCCAATTGTTCAATGACGAACTTGCGCAGCTCTGGGTAACGTCTGAGCTTGCGCAACCGCGTTCTGCGGTCTTTGCTGATGTTGTCGGCAAAAACACTATGATAGCCATTATAGTCTGGAATCTCGGCATCCCAAAAGCTGTTGCGCTTGATCTCGCGATAGATCGTCGAGCGATGACGGCCCATCAGCCGCGCAATATCGCCGAGAGGGAGTTTAAGCTGTTTCAGCTCAAATAACCGGCGACGTTCCGCCAATGTGATCTGTGAGTAGCAATTCGACATCCAATTTCCTCCATGGCTAACCACATGAATTCATTGGCATGTTGCAGTTTAAAATAGAATGTACCCCGGTTATATAATGTGTTTTGGCAAGTTAGGGATACGCTATCTCCAGCAAGATAGAGATGCGACAGGTGCTGACGTTCAGCCCCCATTCCGAGAGGCTGGTCAGAGTTGCAAGCGAGGAATGGGGGCGGGTCGATAGGTGCCCTTCGGCTTTAGCTCTGAGAGTGCCAAATGTCATTGATCTGGCCATTTCACTCCGTCGCAGCCAACCGAGCCAACGCTTTTTCCCGGCGCGCAATAACGTCAGGATCGTTCATGTAAGCGGTGCGCGATTTGCGCTCGCGCTTCTGATACCCGTTCCCGACACTGCCATCAGGCACGCCAAACAAATGGTTCGTCTGACCTGTGCGACGGGGACCGCTCTGGCTGCGTTGCAGTTCCCGGCCTGCCTGCATCTCGGCCACAATCGAAAGCATGTCATCCAGTCGCTTGTTCTCGACAACAGGCGAGCGATGAACAGAACGAAGCTTGTCGAATGTTCTGTAGGGCAGGGTGTCCGTACCATACATGATCTCCAGACGGCCATCCGGATAGTCGCAGACAATCACCTTTTGTCGAGCCAGCCGCTTTGCAAACTCCGTCGGCTCCAGGATGAACAGCACCTTGTCGTAACGCAGTGTCAGTGTTTGCGACAGTGTCCGTACTTCCTTCCGGCACATCGCACCATCGATGTTCT
Organism: Halomonas sp. 72; assembly: GCF_052379785.1. NCBI lineage: Bacteria > Pseudomonadati > Pseudomonadota > Gammaproteobacteria > Oceanospirillales > Halomonadaceae > Halomonas > Halomonas sp. 72. The sequence continues at coordinate 8,250 of NZ_JBQSYY010000030.1, forward strand.
CATGCGCGGCCAGCGGTCGATGCATATCCTTAGGATTGCGCGGCTCCTTGCCAAAACGAGCATTGAAGTCTGCAATATATTCCGGCGTGTGAGGTCAGGCTGAAGCGCGACTTTTCGGTTTGAGTTTACGCAAAACGATGTCTGTTTGCGAAGAGTTTCTGCCGAAAGACTTCTGCAGGTGTTTTGTACCCTAAACATTTGCGCGGTGTATTGTTGAGGCGATGACAGATGAATGCGAGGTCTCGATCACTGAGGGTAAGTGGATCAAGGTCTCGGGGGAGCCAACGTCTTGTGCGGGGTCGGTTCCGGCTGGGGGCGAAATGACACCCTAAGCGGCACACAGCAACGATGAGGCGATTGCGGACTTACTCAAGCTTGGCCGCGTTTCTCTGCGAGCCAAAGTTTCAGCAGCCCAGCGACCCGCCCAAGGTCGCCGTTGACCTTGGCCAAGTCCGCAACGGCGGCCAGGTCAACGACCGACCTTATTGGGGTGTTCAACCCAAGGGCGCGCAGGTAGCCCGAACGGGACATGCCCGCTTCTTCGGCGCGCTCTGTGATGGTCGCTTTCTCGTCGTCTGTCACCCACACCTCTATCGGCTTACCGCGCCGCCGAGGCTGGGCCTTTTCTTTGGTGTTCTCTGGCATTGCCTGCGCTCCTGTTGTTGCTTTTCGCTCTTAGACGCGGCAGCGGCTGTGGGCCTCGCAGAGCAAGATACCGTTGAGCCGAAGGCGAATAAGGGGCGGTGTTGGATGGGGACGGGCTTGCCCGTACCCGTACAACACATATCTTGCCGTCTAGTTCTATGCAATTGTATGCGACAGTAGCTAAACGATCCACCCAGAACCGGCCCAAAGGCCGGAAAAGCCGACGAATCGCATAGAATCGCATAGAATCGCATATCATCGCGTACAATCGCATTAAATGGCTTGCTCAATCGCATAGAATCGCGTACAGTCGCACTGATTCGCGCAGAATCGCATTAGCGTGTATGATGGGCCGTCCGCGATTGAGTCGCGGCGGTCAATAGGAGGAAACAGGCATGGCAGACACGCCTAGCAGCAAGCCCCGCCGGGGCGCGGGACGTGTCGCGTTTCTGGCTCGCCTCGATCAGTTCAAGACGCTGATCGAGGCCGGTAACGAACAGCGCACGGTCTATGACGACTGCGGCGGCGAGGATGAACTAGGTATCAGCTACTCCCAGTTCAACCGTTACGTCGTCCGGTACATCACGGGAGCAAAAGACGATGGACACCAAAGGAAAGGCGCAGGGCAAATCACCCCGCAAAGCCCCTCCCCGGCCGCTACAGGGGCCGCAGGAGGACAAGCAGGGGGCAAGCCTGCCCCAGCAGCTAAACCCGGCTCAAAACGCCCCGGATTCGAGCACAACCCAAACAGCGGAAATAACCGCGACGACCTTATTGCCCAGCTGGAACGAGACATCGGAGGACTTGCATCGCGGCGTGTGTATTACCGTGACAGCGACAGGCGCTTTGATGAGTTGATACATGAGCGCGGCCATTTCAAGGGTTTTCAGTGCTGCACACCCGACCAACAAGATTTCCTGGCGGCCATTGTCCATCATGGCCGAACCGATCAAGGAGGGTAACGTTTTGGAATCGAGAGGCAAGTTTGATGTGGCGTTTGTGCTGGCCGCCGGAATTGCATTGTCAGGGTGTGCGAGCCAGCAGGCGCTTGAACCTGAAAGCCATTCCTTCATGGGAATGCCGTCCGGCTCCAAAGAAGAAGTGGCTGACATGTTCAGAGTGCCGGATCACTGGCCGGATGGTGCGCCAACCAAGGCCATCCATCGAGGAAAGGAAACGGGTGTTTGGCAGCCTGTCGGCAGTACCGAGGGCAGCTGTATCGAATATCGGTTGATCCCCAACGACGAGCGCTACAAAGCACCGGAACAGCCTCATTACTGGGACGGTGCGATGTTCAGGCCGACCAAAGCAAACTGTATTCCTGTCCAGGATCAGTTGCACAGCAGACGCTAACACAAGAGGGAAGCGGCCTGCCGCTGTACAAAGAGACTCAGGCGGCTGACGTTGATCTTTCCGAAGAATAGCGATGCACACTGATGGACGGCAGAAACGGCTCAAAATCGACCCTGGCATCCTTTCGACGTTCGCGCTGATGATTGGCGGGCTCAGAAGGCGGTGTCCGCAGCGAAGGCAGAAGGCCGGTGCGAGGGTCTGGCGCAACAATAATCGGCAATGAAGAGTTGAAAGCCAGCGAACGAGGCGGCGGGACATCATCTATCTCAGCAAAATGCACGTTCGCACGCAGCTGTGGGCTTTGTTTATGCACCAGCGCCAGCGGCTCACCAGGCGGCAAGCTGGCCAGCTTTTTCAATTGAATCTCAATATGCGGCTTGTCAGCCCCGAGCTTGATCAGGCGCTTTTCTGCCTCCGCCATGCTGATTTTGACAATTGACCGGCCTGATGTCTGCCAGCCAATACCGATATGGCGGATCGGATGCTCAAGAACGTACACCGTTCGCACGGTCTTCTTCAGGCTTAGTCTGGCCAACCCAGCGGTATTCAAGTGCTGGCGCAAGTGCTGATACTGGATGCCTATTTCTTCCTTGAGTTGCGATTGCGATGTATAGACGGGTTTTGTCTGCTTTATCTCATCGGCAATGGCCTTGAACGCTTGCTTTTGCTCATTCAGCGTATCAAACCGCTGCCTCAGTTCAGGCGATGCCGCAATCACGCCTGAATGCTTGGAGGTGACAACGCCGGAGGTTCCGGCTTCGTGCCACATGTCCATCAAAACACGTCGTAGCCAATCGCTGTCTGCATGGGCCGCACTCATCGCCCAGGCGTGAGGCTTTTCCTTCTCATACTGCAAACAGATGTCATCGACCGTTTTTACCAATCGACCAAAGCATTCGCTCGCGTCGTGAATCAACCGGAAGCGTCGATGATCCTTATCCAGCGTCTCATGAATGTCGTTTGGCATAGCGCCTCTCCGCTGAAAGTTCGTTTACCTATATCAGTATAGCAAGTCGACCAAGATTTCCCAGCGCCAAAACTGCCTAGAAAACCGTGCTTGCGGGCCGATGGTGCCTACAGGTTGCTTGGTATCGTGAAACTGGGAGCAACCGTTACAGGCTTGAACCCACCCGATTCTTATATAGGGGACATTTCAGGATTCTTATATAGGGGACATTTCAGTTAATTCTGATGGCAGTGTTTTGACCGGACGCGGGCGCGAAGGCGAAACGATTACCGTCGAGCGTGAGGGCGTGAGCCTGGGCAGCGCAACGGTTGCCGCAGGCAATCAGCATCATTTTGAATGAACTCGTCACCAGCGGCGAGGTGTTAAACCTTGAGGCGTCAGGAGGTGCAACGGCAACCTATCTTGTGCCGCCTGGTATCAATGCGCCGGAGCCTCCGAGTAACATCCGCGTCGACAGTAGTGGGGAGTATGCACTGGGTCAAGGGACGCCAGGGGAGACAGTGGTTGGGGAAGACACTGCCGGTAATCAAATTGCTCCTGATAACGCCCAACTTTCTTACAAAATATTGTATTAAGGTGGGTGTCAGAACTTATAACCAAACCGACCTGACTGCAACCGAGCGGCTTTTTCCCGATGATCTTTGGTTTCGTCGAGAACATACCGCTCGGTTGTCACCACCGACGCATGACCCAACACTACCTGAATTTCCCGCATCGACATACCGGCTTCACGCAGGTCTGTTGCACAGGTGCGCCTTAGATCGTGGGGAGCCAGCTGCAAGTTATCCGGTAACATCTTGCGTAAGCGCTCCAGACGATTATTGACGCTGCACAGGCTTAACGGTGTTTTCAGATACTCTTTGGCCGGTGCTTTCTGTTTCACCCAAATAGGATTGAACAGATAGCCCGCGTCACGCCCACGGTACTGATCCAGATACTCATTGAGTCGCCAGGCCACACAATCCGGCAATGTCAGTGTGCGCTGCTTTTGGCCTTTACCCTCAACCGTGATCTCGTTTGTCGCAAAGTCGATGTCCTTGAGCTGGATACTGACCGTTTCCGCACGCCGCAAACCTACCGCCGCCATCATCGCAATCATCAGGCCATCTCGAAAATCACGCGCCGTCGGTTTCTCATCACATAAATCGAGCAAGGCTCGTATGGTCTGGGCGCTATGGGCGGTTCCCGCTCGTTTGGCGTGTGAATAGCGGGCGGATTTGACCTGCTTGATGCGATCCAGGGTGGCATGACTGATCTGATCGAGCATCCAGGCTTCTGTCGCAATGCCCCGTATGACAGAGCGCACGGCATTGCGTTTGGCTGGCGACATGCCCGCGTCACGATAGCTGGCCAGTATCTCGCTGACCACATCCGGCGTCAGCGTAGCCCAGTCCACATAGTCATAAGCAAAGGCTTGATTAGGGTGAAGCGCACGACCGTCACCATTGGGTGCTGCCAGTTTTGGCGGCTGGGGAGCCCCGAGTGCCTTGGTGGCAATTTCGTTAATGAGACTCCGCTTTGAAGATGCGCTCGCGGCGGATTCCTGGTTGCGCAAATGCCGGTGGGCAGGATTCAGACCACGGGGAAACGGCTGGCTCAGATCATGCCGCACCCGAACAGGCGGTGTTTCATAATCCATCAAGCCGGTTGAGGCTGATGCAGGTAACACACCGGCCAGCGCGTTTGACTGGCTCACACCCACGAGCGATTTGTCCTGGTGCATAGCGATTTTCTCCAAAATACAACGGATACCTTATACACGGTATCAGTAAAGGCCGTAATCATCATTGAAGCTCAAGTTTAAAACAGCGGTGGCTAATCTTGTCAGCACGCTGGAACCCCTTTGTTCATGCCATTCTATAACTATATTTAATGCTGGTTAAAGGTAGTTATAAAATCAGCTCAGGTCAACCGGCCCCTGAAACCTGGCGACGATTTTGCTGTAGAGATTCGATTTAGAAAACGGGCTTAGGCAATGCGCATAAAAAAACGCCCACTGGAGGGTGTGCGGGCGATGTGCTATGGGAGGCACCAGGATGCTGAAAAAGCACCAAAGGAATCAAGGATCAACCATGCAGCAAATCATCATCTGATTGCTGACAACCATGTTACCGGCGATTGGCGTTTGGCTATGTCACCGGAGGCTTGGAAAGCTAAACAGTTTTGCCTGTTTTACGCTCATTGCTTTTATGCCTCTTGATAAAGATATAAAAATCAATGCTTTATAAAAGTAGAAAAATCAGTCGCAAAGTCAAAAAAATAATATAATTTGTTTAATATCAACTATTTAAGGATGAAAAAAAGGTTATCACCGATCCCCATACGCGAATTCTGAGAAAGTTTGCGGTGAATGCCCCTTCAGGATGGCACGTTTGGACGTAAAGCTGCTCCCCAGGTATCTGGCTCAACACTGTGACGGGTAACACCTACCCGAGAAGCAGGTAATATCAAAATCGAGGCTCGATTGCGAAATGATTAAGAATAAAATCCGCGTGTTATAGGTTCTTCGGGATCGTCAGGATCATCAAGGCGCACACGATTGGCGTCAGCCGACGTGCCTTTCTGCCCTTTGCTTGCATCCGTTTTTCCTGATACCGATGGCTTGCTCGGCATCTCACCGCGTACCTTGAAGGCAGGCTTGGCCTGATCCTGGTCATCACGCATTCCCATCGAATCGCAGGCATCGCACGCCCAAAGCGGCTTCTTTTTCTTGGACAAGAGGCTCGCGGTTTTCTCGGCACCACAGACCGGACAGGCTGGCCCTGTTAAGGGACTTTTCGCCCATTCGCCGCGTTCCCTGAAAACGCGCCCTGGTGAGCCATCGGTGTCGGCATAACATATCGAATCGCATTGACGGCAGACCAATATAGGATGCTGATCTTTCTTCGTTTTTCCCTTGAAGGTGTGGTGCTCATGGCAGACAGGACAAAGCGGGCCGTCAGGTTGTCGCTCGACTTTTTCTCCCCGAATCACGAACGCTGACCCAGGCGCGCCGTCCTGATCACCGAATAGCGAGTCACAGGATGCTTGCCCCTGGTAGTCCTGACAGCGCCAGAAATAGTTGTCTTTGCCCTTCTGTTTGAAGCGCTGAAGTGGATTATGACACTCTGGGCATTGGGGCGCGTTGGCCAAAGCATTCTCGCGCTGGCGCTGTAGTTCGGCATCGTCATGCGATTTTAACGGCCCCTTGAAACAGGTCGTGGGTTGCCCGTTTTCCGTCCTGAAGTGACACCCACATTCGGGTTCCAGGCATACATAGAAAGTCAGCTGCTTTTTCTGCTTGGTCGTGGCTGTACGTTGGTATAGCGCGTTCCCACAATGTCGACATGAATACTCAGACGCCTTTTCCTTGGGGGCCAGTTCCCTGGCTTGCTTCAGCCATCGTGTTTGCGCGTCAGGCGCGAGCTGCGAGCGAATAAACGCGTCCATTTGCGCCAGAAAAGCGTCCATGGACAGGCTACCATCTTCCACATTGCGAAGCGCCGCCTCAAAGATACCGGCCATATCCGGTGTGCTCAGTTCAGGCGGCATCAAACGGTAGTGAAACAGCCCGCTAGGCGTCACGCGGATGGTTTTCTTCTCACGCTTTAGGTGTTTGTGTTGCTCGACCAGCTTTTTGACGATACCGGCTCGCGTTGCTTCGGTGCCAATACCATCATTTTCGCGTAAATTCTTCTTTGTTTCAGGGTTTTTGACGAAACGGTGTATATTCGTCATCGCCGTAATCAAGGTGCTATCAGTGTACGGTTTTGGTGGCTTTGTGACCTTCTTTTCACCAAGAATCGACGTGCCTTCGGCCACATCTCCTGTCTGCGTGGCGGGCAAAGATTGATCTTTGTCACCTTCGGCACCGGCATCGTCGTCGTCTTTTGTTTCCGTTACCCCCGCATACACCACTTCGCGCCAGCCCTGTTCGATCCAGACCTTGCCACGGGCAACAAAACGCTCCCCAGAGGCATCCGGTAGTCCCACCTCGATCTGAGTCGCATCATAGAGTGCGTCAGGCATGAACTGAGCGACTTGACATCCTCCCCGCCCTAAAGGACGGGGATTCCCACTTCTGGACGCTCATGCCCGAGCGCAAGACTGAGGATATTCCGAGCCGCATTCACGTCTCGGTCGTGGCGCGCACCACACGCCACGCACTCCCAGTCTCTTAGTCGCAGCCCATTTACGCCCTGCGGCCCGCTGAGCGAGCCGCAAGCCGAACAGGCGCGGGTGGTGTAGGCTTCTCGCACTTCCTTGAACACGATACCTGCGTGATCGCATTTGTATTCCAGCATCGTTTTCAACTGGCCCCACCCGGCATCTAGCACGGACTTGGCCATTTTGGTCTTTACGAGTTTTTGTGAGCTAACATCGCCCACGATGATTTCACCGTACTGATTGACTAGACGGCGTGAGAATTTGTGCAAGGCATCCTTGCGGCGATTGGCGATCTGGGCGTGAATGGCGCGGGTACGTTTCTTGTTGTGGCTACGCTGAGCAATCGCTAGCTTTTCTTCCATGCCACGGTAGAAGCGGCTGTTTTCCAGCTTTTCGCCATTGCTACAAGTGGCTATGTCTTTCAATCCAAGGTCAATACCAACAGCGCCTTGCCCAAGGCTAGGTTTAATATCAGCATCCACGACAACATTGAAATACCAGCGCCCGCGTGCGTCCTCATTAAACGACGCGGAGCGAAACTTGTAATTGGACAGCCCGTAGCTATCCCATATCTTGAAGTAGCTGCCGTTATGGAATACCTGCCCATTCTTCCACTTGGCGGCGCCAGTATTAACGGGTATCCAGCCGAGTGAACGACGCACGCCGCCAGACTTTCGCCAGCTCAACCGAGACTTTTTGAACTGCTTGCGGCGAGTGGCGTATTCGGCGGCGATACATTGCAAGGTCTGGCTGTGCAGACCAAGTTCCTTGCCAGCGCCTTTTGTATACGGATGCAGGTCGTAGGCTGATAGAAACAGACCGCGCTCACGGATAGCGCGAGACGACAGTTCGTTCAGATAGTTCCAGCAAAAGTTCACGCTGCGCGCCATGCGGTTAAGCTGGGCGGCGTGCTTGTCCCTTACGCGAACCTTTAATGTCTTGGTCTGTTTCATGGCCTTGAGTATACTTGGTCTATGGACAGAATCAACTCAATCAGAACTGGCAGGCATTGCGTTTTTGAGATTCACGCTCACTTGGTCTTTGTGACTAAGTACCGTGGTCGGGTGTTCAATGTCGCACATTTAAACTCCCTCGAAACCCTGTTTAGACAGGTGTGTCGGGATTTCGAGGCGGAGCTAAAGGAGTTCAATGGTGAAACCGATCATGTCCACTTGCTGGTGAACTACCCGCCCAAGGTGGCGATTTCAAGGCTAGTAAATAGCCTGAAAGGCGTTTCGAGTAGACGAATGAAACTACTGCACCCTGAATTGGTACAACCGGCCTACAGGAAAAATGCGTTATGGAGTCCCAGCTATTTTGCGGGAAGTGTCGGCGGAGCACCGCTGAGCGTCGTCAAGCAATACATTGAGCAGCAGACAAGGCCAGAATAGGGGACGCTTCGCGTCCCACGCTATCCATCCTCGCACTAGAAGTACGAGGTTTTTCGCGTTAACTGATAAAACTGAACTCAATTGCGAGAGAGCCGACGACTTCCCTGCCATTTATATTCCTGATAATTCTGCGGTCTTTGCGAAGCACAAAATCAAGCTCATCCCACTCAAACTTAGATAAGGAGACTAATTTAGGGGGAATCCCGTCCCTTCTACCTCTATTTGCTGCTTTTATTCTCAAGTCGGTCGTCTGAACATTGATGCTCCGAGTGGCGCTCATTGATGAATATCCGCCCTGGACGTTAACGACCATGACCTCGTGCTCGAATGGCGGGTTATCAAACGGATGACCTTTTGCAATCATGTGACGATAGAAATTAACCACACAGCGCATATACCCCTGACAGGTACTTGCCTCTAATTTTGATTCCGCCTCACGACTGCGGTACAGCGCCTCAAGGTGTTTTTTGAATCGGTATGTTGGACGCTTGTTCTGGCGGTGAGGCATTACATCCCACCGCATCTGGTGCTCACTTAGGAAGGCAAAGAAATGGATTAGCGCCCTCGACTGGAGAGAAACGCATTTATGATCCTTGTTGACCATTAAATGCATCAAGTAATTGTTGGCAACTTCAACCCCCTTGGCCTCGACCACGTTTCCGCTGTCATCCATTTGCAGCGAGTAAAGAAGGGTGATGTCTGATATCAGGTGAGGCTTTTCATCAGCGTAGCCAACCTGCACCTCGCCATTAGCGTCAATGCCAGTGACGGGGGTCCTGAATTCAAAATTTTTAAGCTGATAGCTGATAATTTCTATAGGCATCAGAATTTGAGCATCTTCTTCATATTTGCCAGTTCACGCTCTCCGGCTCGGCGGCCCGCATCAACGTTCTCAGAGGTTTGCGGCAGATCATGTTCGGCTGGAAGTTCAAGGTTGAGCGTCTTCGCAATATTAAGCTGGAAGGCTTTAGACTGCCCTGGCAAGCTTGCTAGCGCCGCTAATGCGGCCCTTTCACCGACTAGACTAACGATCCACAACCACTCTCTCCGGCCTCGCTCATTAGTAATAAAAAGCTTCATGGGGCGATCACCTTAGCTTGTCGAAAACCTAGTGTTAGAGCAGAAGAAAAAGGGGCGTCCCCATTTTGGGTATCCGGAATTGAGTGTGGGAACAGATGATTTTCTCTCTCCCTCAATTCCGGTATCAATGTAGAAACATCAGGAAAAGTGGCCGCTTTCCAGCAGTTCGCAAAGCGTAGGGATATGTGCACCGTACTCAACCGTTCTGGGCACTTTCTCCAGACCAACAGATCTCGATAGGGTCTCCGGTTGAGGTTTGCCTTTCGGCTTTCGTTCTCTCAGCTTGGTTGTTGGTTTACGCGCTTGCTTCTCGTAGATCAGTCGGGCACGCATGACCTCAAAGCTGTATCCACGTCCCATCCAGTTAATATCCTTTGCCAGCCGATTCGCAGACTCAGTATAGGCGTTTGTGATCCGGTGATCATAGAAGTTGAAAACCTCCCCCCACCAGTTCAATAACGCTGTGCGGGATGCCTCAAAGGCTGGCTCGATTGCAGGCGGCAGTGATCTCATCCATGCCCTCGCAAACTCCTGAGCCTCAGCCTTGTTGCGACACGAGTAGATGTTATGGAAGTTCTCCTTGGCCTCATAAGCCATAGCCAGTTCTGGATGAAGATCGAACCAGGACTGCATCTGTTCACGCTGCTCGGGCGAAAGGTTGTGCCCCCTCTCCAAAAGGATAAAGCGGTCGTCTTTCAGCTTCAGCCTCTGTCGAGTGTTGAGGCCTTTACGAATTTGCTTTCGCACGGCCTCCAGCGCCTCGTTAGCCATGCGGATGACATACCAACGATCCACGACAATATCGCGACCTGGCAGTTGCGCGTTCACGACATCCTTATAGGTCCGCCACATATCCATCGTGACCACCTTGATCTTGTGCTTGTCAGGCATAGCCTTAAAGTAGGTCATGAGGTCGGTTTTCCGACGATTGGGTAGCAAGTCGTAGACGGCCAGCTCGTTCACATTTGTGATCAGGCAGCGGTATTCGCCGATGATCTTCAGTTCATCTATACCCAAAAACTCGGGAGTCTCAAACTTGATCTCTTTTCCAAGGCGGTGAACGTAGTCCTCGAAAATATTCTTAATCGTTTTTTCATCAATGCCTGCCTCGCGTGAGAGCTTTGCGAAGGTTTTCTTCATCGCCTCCTGCTCGACGTATTTGATGAATCGGGTGGAGGCTTTCCGTTTCGGATCGATATCCGGCAGGTTTGAGAAAAAGGTCTTCCCACAACTTTTGCATCGGAAGCGAGCTCGGTCCACGCGGAGCAGTACGGGCTTTCCATGCATCGGGGTATCGATGTAGTGCTGTTGCTGAGTACCGTGTCTATACGGACCCTCAGCCTGGCAATGTGGGCACCGTCCAGGGATTCCTTGGCCATCAACCTCAATGACGTAGTGATCCCCCTCATCAATCAGATTGCTCGACTGGAGGGTATCCATGTTTAGCAGGTCAAACTGGCGCATCGTTCATACCTTCTTCTTCAACAATCGCCCGGTGGTATTATCCATGCGGTACTGAACGATGCTTCCATCGATGATTCGCTTCACGACCTCTCGGGCCGTGTCGAGCGGAACAGAAAACCACTCTCTCGGGTGGTATTCTTTTCCGTCCCTCCCGGTGAGCGTCATCTTAATTCGCTGGGCATGCAGAAACCCATGAATCAGCGTCTCAAACTTGTTCGGATTCAAGTTGTAACACTCTATTGACGCGAGTTTTTTGACCGGTGCTTCAAGGAAAGCTGTATCCCGCTCCGCATTTTTTGTCCGCTCATCCACGGTCAGCTCGGTATAGCCGATCTTCAACAGATTGGGGATTTTACGAAGTGCAGGCTTATCGCTCATCGTCGTGACGAAATAGATTTGACCCGCCCGCTTATCCTTGTGGTTCACATTGTTGAAGGCCTCGACTACGGACTCAGCATCGCGGATGATTCTCCTTCCAGTGGGCTCCTGGTAAAGGCGTTTTGCCAGTGACTGTAAGAGATGATTGGATTCCGTTCCATTCTCGAAAATGATACGCAAGCGTGGGTCGTAGCGTCCCTGGTTATCTTCCCGGTACTCTCCGACCTCGTCCACTAGACACATGACGCCTTCCAGTATGAAGGCATCTCCTGGCTGAACTTGCGAGGCTTGCTGGAAGCGAGCTGCTTCGACATCGCCAGTCTTCAGCTTCTCATGCAGATCCTTGAATATTGGCTCAAACGCATAGAAGTCATGGCAGACGCGCCGTTGAGCGATCTCATCTGGGTCCACTCGGCTTTTCTCGAATGAGACATGGACCGGGTCAAAGAGGTTTTCTTCACCTTGGTCAAACTCTGAGAATGCATCGCTGGCAAAAATGTCATCAAGTGAGGTGACGTTTTCTGACTGATTCACGTCCATCTTCGACGCTGGCCTACTCGGTTCAGTAGGGGTGTAGGAGGGTGTCCCCTCATCATGTGACGTCAGCTCCGGCTTTGAAGCCAGTACGGGCTCGGGTAGCAGGTTATGACGGTCGTATGGTTTCAGAGCTGACAACAGTTCTTCCTTCTCGGCGTAGCTCTTTAATCTACGCGCGAGAAGCTTTTCCTGAAGGTCAAGACCATCGGCCTGCGGAGCTTTTCCCTGATGATCGACGAACGCACTTATCTCTTCAAATCGAGAAACTTCAAGAGGCACACCCGAGCTTGATTTCTTGGCCTCGACTTCAAGAAGACCGAACTCATCCGGGCCGGCGAATATGTCATCTAGCGAAGGCCGAGTAGAGGCCTTTCTTTTGTTGTGATTGATCGGTGGCATCTCGTATCCTTCTTATGACGTCTGAGCCTGCGCCTTGCGCTCCTGAGCCTTTCTCTTGATGTAGGCCAGCGCATCCGCCAAACGACGCTCATACGGTTCGCTAGCCGTCACCGAAGGCTCTCGATCTTTCTCTTTCCGGAACTCGTTAATTCGGGGCCACAGAATAACTGCTTCTTCTTCAGACATCTGTGATCGCATACCAACCACTGTGTCCTGAATAGTCTTGAGTACCGAGGGAGTCACGGATTTTGACAGAATCTCGTAGGCACCCTGGAAGGGGTTCACCTGACGAATCAGATCAATATTCAGGTTCTCAATATTGACGAACTTGTTCCCAATAAGGACAAACTTGCGATTGGGTTTTGGCTCATCGTTCCCTGAACTGGAGTCTGTCTTCAACGATTTTTGACCGTCGCTTTGATAATCCGCTGGGTCTTCTTGAGCCCCCTCTGGAGTCATAATCTGAGCGCCTTCTGGTAGGTCAGACTCATCGAAAAGTCCCCCAGTAGACTGGATCGCCATGGAAGCATGTACGGCTTCTGAGACAGTGCTTATCTCACTCTCATCCATATCTGGGTAAAGCGTTTCCACGACCTTCGGAATTTCCACTTGCTCAATGACCTCAGGGTCAGCATCGCCTGTTACAGCTGGTGCAACGACTTCAGGCTTTTGGAGGATAGCGGCTTTGATGTTGTCCATGTTCTCCAAGGCCTTAATGACCTTGTCCGACACAGGCGAGGTGGTGTCTTCAATGACCACGGTTCCGGGTTCAACTTCCTCGCCCGGCCGTATCCGAGAGCGCGGTTTGAAGTTCACCGCTGGTGCCAGGACTTGCTCCATCAACAGCGAGACGGTGATGGCCTTAAGCATGTTGTTGACCGACGTTTTGACGTCGTCATCCTCTGCATCTGGCTGGGCAATCAGGTTGGTAAACTGTGCGTGCAACTTGCCTTCAGAGTCGCGAGTGGCGCGCCCGATAATCTGGATGATTTCCGTGAGGGAGGAGCGATAGCCTATAGTCAGGACGTGCTCGCACCAAGGCCAGTCAAAACCTTCCTTCGCCATTCCGAGGGCAATGATGATGTCCATGTCGTCTGCTTTGGACACATTCCTAAGGTAGTTCTGAACCTCTACTCGGAGCGGATTATCGTCAACCAGATCGGCAACTTTCAAAAGCCGTCCGGACTGGTCTTTCACGGTAATGATCCCGGTCTTCATATCCTTTTCGACAACGTCGCCAATGGCGTCAAGGATGTAATCGACCTCGGAATATTTGTCTTTGGTGGACTCGACCGCGTTGACGTTTGGAATATGGACAATCGTCTTCTTTGATGTGTCCAGCACTTCATGCACAGCATCTAGGTACCGGCCGGTGTAGAAGTGATAGCCGATTCCAAGTGACTTCAGATATTTGTAACCATTGAGCTGCTCATAGTAGGAATAGGTGACCTGAGTGAATTTCTCTTCGTCCTCGGGCAGCAGGATAGGCACTGCATCGCCCCGGAAGTATGAACCCGTCATTGCCATGATGTGGGCGCTTGAAGCGGCCATAACGCCGTCAATTAGCTCACCAAGCCGGTTTTCGCCGTCCGCAGACGTGTGGTGGAATTCGTCAATAGCCAGCAGCGTTTCGTTAAAATCTGAAGGAGCCAGTTCTTTGTAAGCATATCGCAGAGTTGCATGGGTGCAGATCAAAATATCTGCATCTGGATCAGACATGAAGCGAATAAACGCTTTGACCTTGCGGTCTTCCCCGCCAGGAATGCAAAGGTTGTAACTCGGCATAACCTTCCAGTCCGCGAAAAAACCAGCACTATTTAGATCGGTGTCCTTGAACGAGCCCCCGATGGACATTTCTGGCACGGCCACGATGACCTTCTTTAGCCCCTGGTTGTGCAGCTTGTCCAATCCAAGGAACATAAGCGCCCGGGACTTCCCGGATGCAGGAGGTGCTTTCAGGAGCAGGTACTGCGCATTACGCGCTTCATACACCCGAGCCTGCATTTCCCGCATGCCCATTTCATTCAGGTTTGAGCTTTTGCCAGTCTGCTTATACTGGACGGTCATCAGATCAGCCATCATCAATTACTCCCTTTGGCTGGCTTCTTAGTTTTCTCGTCGGCGATCAATTTTTCGTAGCGGGCGAAAAGATGCTCCAAGCGCTCTGTTGCATCTCGGAATGGCTTCTCGCGATAGAGCTTTTCGACAGCGCGATCCAGAGCTTTATGGGCTTCCCGAAGTGGCTCCGGCATTTCTTTCGGGTCATAAAGGTCCGAAAGGGACTTATCGGGGTAATCTTCGCGAATTAGAAGTATTTCCTCTCCAAGTACTTTGATTAGGTCTCGTTGTTTTTCGGTAGCATCCGGCCACGGGAAAGTGTTGTAGACCAACTTTGCTGAGTACCTATAACGGCTTTCAAGTCTGCCCGCGACGGCTCTCATCCAATCATTGTGCATTTCTGATGTGAGGATCCCGAATTCGTAAATAGTTGCATTAGGGGCCATTAGAACTTGATTACTTGTTATAACATCATGGTTCATG
>NZ_JBQSYY010000031.1:0-20241 GCF_052379785.1 Halomonas sp. 72
CAAGTCATCCTGAGGCACCACCCTCAGGAATAGCGCCTGTTAAGGCGCTGCGCGCCATGCCTGGCGCACCACAAAAAAGCCGTCCTTTCGGACGGCTTAATCTAATTCTCTAATGTGTTGCTTTTAACCATCTTCTGATGGTGCCGACACCAGGAGTCGAACCCGGAGCCATATAGCGAAAAAAAGCATCATAATTCAATAACTTATTCAAAACCCATCAAACATTCGTTCTAAAATTGGTTCACCCTAATGGCTCAGTGGGTTTCAAATACTTTAGGCTATCTTGTCTGCGAAATCTAGAAGCGGGCAGACATTTAAGAACACCACATCACCTCGACTCGCCTACAAGCAAGATGAGAAAGCGCTCAGCAAATATACGGCTCGTGATAGCTATTTCTAAGGTTTACTTTTTAAAACTGCAAAAAATGATGGGCGCTAATAAAAGCATTTCTACCAGTAAGAGCAGACTCCTGCGTCTCAAAATCAACTGATGTCGTGCGACCACTCACGATCATGCCTATTACCTGATGAAAATCATTTATTACAGGCCCACCACTATAACCTGCTCCTATTTCAGCATCTACCTCATAATTATCAACTGTTGAAATATTTACATGTGATGTAATAGACGTGTTGATAACGCTTACAGTAGTGTGGCCAGACATATAATCTGGAAAACCTACCAGAGAAACTTGATAACCAGGAAACATCTCTTCCTTATGATATATGTCTAAGCTTTGAAATATTTCATTAGGTTCATTAACAAACTCTAACTCAGCTATATCACGATGTTTACATCGCTTCGCTACTTTCATTAAATATTTAACGCCACGTTCGTGTATCCTCGAAATGTAACAATACTCGGCATCATCAGCTTTATTAAAAGTATGCGAGCAGGTTAAAACTTGTTGACCTTTAACCATAAAAGCGGTGCCTTGGATAAACTCAGCTTCGTCAGTAACGTTCGGAGCTCCTTCGAAATCTAGAATCCAAACGCATTTTTGAAGTTCTCTCTGCTTTGCCATGTCCCTGTATTTTTGGTCGGTATCAACAAGCTTAGAAGTTCTCGTAGACAGCTTTTGCTTCAAAGGAAGTCTATTAAATTTTTTGGCAAGCATTTGATATACTCTAGAGTTCACACCCTTAATCATACCTATAAAATTAATTCTACCGGCCACTACGTTTTCAAGTCTTTTTGGCTCTTTTTCTGGAAACTTTTGCCAAAATACCACATTCGCAGTATCAATATCACCAGATAGGGCATGAATCATAGCCTTCGTTGTTCTTACATATCGTCGATCAACATTTATTTTTTTATTAACTTTCAGCCCTGTCACCACTTGACGAGACCGAGAAACTTCGCCCCGAGTTTTTTGTTTATTTAAATAAAAACCGCTTTTCTCTACAAGCTTAATTAATTCACTAGATGGTTGAAAAACACCATTTACAGAAAAACATACACCTTCAAAGTTATTATTTCTAAACGAGAAAGTTATATCATCAGCATAGCGCGTATAAAAAGCATGATTCTTTTTCGCAAGCAAAGATAAACGACGATCAAGCTGTCGACTTATCATATTTGATAATACTGGTGATGTAGGAGCACCTTGAGGGATAGAACCATTCAAACAGCAGATTGTAGCAATAAGTTGAGAGGTGTCTGGGCGTAGGTTATATGGGGGAGCAGAAAGCAACCCTCTTACTCGACCGAAATTTATATGGCCATAAAAATCAGCAAGGTCAATATTGAACACTAATGCTTTACCTACATGGGGGCTAGCATTATAAATAATACCCCGATCCTTAATGAATGCTGTAGCAGCAGGATGAGGACTATATAACTCTTCAAGTAATGACTTCAACTTATCCTGAAGGTATATCAATCTCTTATCTGGGGCTGCAATAGTGCGCACACCGCCAGACTTCTTTGCAATCTTAAAAGTAGTATACAAATTGTTAGGTCTAACTTTATAAACAGTAAGACACAAGTTAGGATAAGTAGTTCCTAGCAAAGCGGCTAGCCGCCTAGGTGTTGTATTGCTGTCTAACATCAAGGCCACCTTCGGGGTTTCACTTTACGCCATTCGAGATGCACTCCTAATACTGAGAGTAACATTTTAAGTTTACAGTGAGTAGCGCTGCGATTAAGCTACTAACATCGTTGTCAATCAGCGGCATTTGTCTCCGCCAAGATTAACCCCCGTTAGGTGGCGTTCATAAACTAGCATCACAAAATAAAAAATTCAAGCTGTAATGCATATAAAATCAACGGTTACAAGAATGATGTTTAAATATCGCAGTCGCGTCTCTTAATCCTCTTCCTTTCCTATAGACAGGATTTTTAAAACGCACCAAGCGTTGTTTGCGTTATGTATAAAGCTGAATTTTATTTTTCTAGGACTTTCTTTTCATGAAGTCCTCACGAGCATTTTTATGCAAAGTATTGGCAGCCTGAATTAAACCACGCTGAACATAAGCTCGTCCCTGTCCACCTGATTTACCGACCAAGAAGTTAGCCCCTCCTTGGTGCAGCTCCTTGCTTAGATAGTCTGCCCACCCTATATCGATAGGCATCATACGGTAGTAACGATTAAGCCTCTGATCATAAAGCTGATAAAGAGAGCAGGGTTCTTCCGGCTCACCTTCGTCATCAGGAATACCAGCCGCTCGTGCGGCCTCCCGTGCCTCATCCATTTCACGGTCGATGTCGCCCTGGGTTGGATCCGGCTCATATTGGCGATATTCGTGTCTAAACATGATTGATGCATTGTTGCTAGCAGCATCCAGCCTTAGCGCTTGTCTAATTGTTACCTGATCATCTGGGTGATAGGCCATGCAGATATGAGCGTGCAAAGTCTCATCTTTGGAGTCTTCGAGGGTGAGAAAAAATCGTGGTTGGCGGTGAAGATAGGACAACCGGCCAGCGATGGCATCGCCGTAGGCTGTCGCTGGCCCCTTTTTCTGGCTCGTCAATGCTAAGCTTCGGAGAAAGGGTAGATTGACCGTTATCGCTGCCAACTTCCAGCCGTCGGCTCGGTTGCTATTTTGATACTGCATTAATGCCTTCATGCAGTATGTCAGCTTCCAAGAAAAATAGTGTTCATGCGGCTTTCCGTTAGCCCGCTTTCTTGTGAGGGAGGGAATCTTACTGCTTGCCTCTCTCTTCTTCAGATGTGGAATAGGTGGATGGTTATCTATATATACTGGCCGGTCGTCATTACCCGTTGCGCTAAAGTTACGTTTTGGTCTTGCTGCCATGCTGCCACCTGGTGATGTCTTGGTGCATCCTAGCACCTCTAATTAGGTGGCCAAATTCACTATGTCACTACAGAAATTTCTGAATGAGCTGGCTAAATGATGCAGAAGTAAAGACCGCCGATGATTTAAGCCGTGAGGATAAAGATAAACTAATCTCGCGTATCGAGTCACAGCGCAAAGAGCAAGAAGCATTTGGCGTGGTGATTAACGGCATCCGCTACAGTGGCGACCCCTGCAACCGTGCCGCTTTGCTGGAAGTAGTGCAGTTCGCCCGAGAGGCACAACAAACAACGTTTGCAGCTTGGAAGGATAGTGATGGCCAGTTTCATGCAAACCACCCGTTGTCAGAAGTAGAGCAAGCCCTACATGCTATTGCCCAGCGACGCGGCGCCCTGATCGCACTTGAGGGTGAATATCAGGCACAGGTGGTACGAGGGGAGATTGGGGATATAAATAGCCTAAACTGAGAGATGTAATTTTGAATCAATAGGAGTATTAGCAATGCTTAAACCAGAGCTTGTAAGGGAAATTCTCCAAAAGATTGGAGATGGTGAGTATGTTGGCACCCCTCTAGGTGATTTGCACAAACAGATTTTAAATAATGACATCAGCGGTGCTGACGAAAACGAATATCAAAAATTCGTTTATCACATGGATGAGCTTTACGATGCAGGCTTATTTAAGACTCGTAATCTCGGTGCTCAAAACCGTTGGGGGCAGTCGAAAAGCGTAAGCAATACTCGAAGCTACACCAATGTACCACTTCTTTTAACACCGCTAGGGGCTGAGGTGTTAAAAGAACTCAACAAACCGAAAGGGCTGGAGCGACTCATCCAAGGCATACGATCAGCTGGCTCTGTAACAGGTCAAGAAGCGCTGAAGTATGGGGTTAAAGAGCTTTTTAGAAGTGCAATAGGCAGTTAATTTAGTGATAAGAGGAGTGGCCACCCAAGGTGCGGTAACACCGGAGGTGGCCACCAACAAGCAGAACACACCTGCAAGTCGGCCAGGACTCCCCTACCTCGCGCGAGGTACTGGAAGTCTAAGCCAAACGTTAGAAGGCTTGATGTGGTGTTAATCGAAATCCGTTGTAAGCAGTGCAATCGCAAGCTGGCCAATGTCAGCGACTATCAGTTCATCGAAATAAAGTGCCCGCGTTGCAAACACTTAAATCAACAGAGAGCCACGAGCTCCAAACCACTAAAGGAGAAGATGCCTCGTGGCTACCCCAATCATTCCCTGGATGGGCGGCAAGCGCCGTCTGGCTGACCGTATCTTTCCACTGATGCCGCCGCACCAGTGCTACGTAGAGCCCTTCGCAGGAGGGGCCGCGTTGTTCTTCCTGCGCCCCTCACCCGCCGAAGTTGAAGTGCTCAACGATGTGAACGGCGATCTGGTCAATCTATACCGTGTGGTACAGAACCATCTTGAAGAGTTCGTCAGGCAGTTCAAATGGGCGCTCTCCAGCCGACAGGTGTTTGAGTGGCTGAAGATGACACGGCCTGAAACGCTCACTGATATACAGCGTGCCGCCCGCTTCTATTACCTACAGCAGAACGCCTTCGGTGCCCGCATTGAAAGCCAAACCTTTGGCACCGCAACCACTACACCACCAGGCTTAAATCTGCTGCGCTTGGAGGAGTCACTTTCGGCAACCCACCTGCGCTTGGTCAGCACCTTTATTGAACATCTAAGCTGGCAAGACTGCATTGAGCGCTATGACCGCCCGCACACCCTCTTTTATATGGACCCACACTACTGGCAAACAGAAGGATATGGGGTACCCTTTGGCATAGAACAGTACGAACAACTGGCGAGCATGCTGGCAAAGCTCAAAGGCAAAGCCATCATCAGCCTCAACGACCACCCAGACATCCGCCGGATCTTCGCGGGCTATCACATCGAAACCACCGACATCCGCTACACCGTCGGCGGCGGCAAAGGCTCAGACGCCAAAGAGGTGCTGATCTTCAGCTGGGATGTGGACGCCGAACCGGCGGGGCTGTTTTGAGAAAATTTATGTGCGAACTACCTAATAGAAATGCTGTGCCAGGAGATTGGATCGTCTGCTTTGATAGCGTGGAAAACCGCTTAACGCGTATTCGTTTCAGTGATCCGAAAGATTCAGAGGCTTGCAAGGTTGCATGTTTTTGCCTTTTGAAGCAAAGCGTCGAACAAGTCCAGGAACTTAATAAAAAGCCCCCTAATCAGCTTACTTTTGACCTTGTGTATGAAGTCGCGCAGCGCATTCTAAATAGCAGAGAGTGCAATAGGATGAAATTGACAGACCCTAGCTGGTGATTGGTGCCAAACGCGCCGCGAAGCGGGTACTATTCTTCCAATGAATTTGGTGCCAAATATGCCGCTAGGATATGCCAAATATGCCGCGCGGTTACACGAATAAATGCTTCACTGTTATGCCTGCCTTTATCGTTACTTCTTTATGTTTGTTTTTATAGCGCGCACAAAAAAGCCGTCCTTTCGGACGGCTTAATCTGATTCTCTAATGTGTTGCTTTTAACCATCTTTTGATGGTGCCGACACCAGGAGTCGAACCCGGGACCTACTGATTACAAGTCAGTTGCTCTACCAACTGAGCTATGTCGGCGCTTCACATTTTCTTGAGAAAATGATTGCTTCGCTGTTAGGCTTTACAATCAACAAGAAATCTTGTTGGCAATGGCTGGGGTACCAGGATTCGAACCTGGGAATGCCGCTACCAAAAAGCGGTGCCTTACCACTTGGCGATACCCCAACGTTTGGTGGCCAGAGACGGAATCGAACCGCCGACACGGGGATTTTCAATCCCCTGCTCTACCAACTGAGCTATCTGGCCGCTGCCAACGGTGCGTATTAAACTAAAAACTCAGCTTTTCGTCAACACCTTTGTGAAACTTTCTTTTCTAACCGTCGCTTAGGATAACTCTACGACTAACGGCGCAGGGCTGAAACGCCCGTAATTCGTGGGGTTTCCACCTGCTTGAGCCGTTGATTAAGCCTGCGTAGGCGGCACATAGCCCTCGGCCTGGTCGGTGGTTTCGTTATTCAGGAAGCGTTGCATTTGATCCATCAGGTAGGCGCGCGCTTCCGGGTCGAGCATATTCAGGTGCTTTTCGTTGATTAAACGGGTCTGCAGCGCCTGCCACTCTTCCCACGCCTGCTTGGATACAGAAGCCTGGATCTCCTGGCCCTGCTTGCCGGGTAGCGGTGGAAACGGAAGAGCTGGCAGCTCTTTTTGATACTTACGACAAAAAACCGTATTACTCATTGATAACTCCTTGGTGGATAGCGGCGCCCAAGGCCTTATACACGCCCGGGCGTTAAGTTAAGGACAAAAGGTGTCAGTTGACCCAGCAGCGCTTTGACAGGCGCCGCTAAGCCAAGCGCCCGGGGGTGGTTAACATCAAACCACACTCCGTGCTCTCTTACTTCACTCAGCCTATCGCAGGAAACCGGCTGAGGGGTAATCTCAAGACGAAAATGGCTAAAGGTATGCTGGAAGCCTGGCATGGCCGTCTCACGTTTAGGCGATACGACGTGCTGTTCAAGCCAGTCGTTCAGTTCACTGTGCGTGTCGAATTGCGGCAAGCTCCATAGCCCACCCCACAAACCGCTAGGCGGGCGCTGCTCCAACCAGACGCGCCCTTGGAAGTCTCGTAGCAGGAGCATAATCGTACAGCGAGTGGGCAACGCTTTTTTGGGTTTGGATTCAGGATAGCGCTGTGGCTCACCCTGAGCGTACCCCAGACATACATCGTTAAACGGGCAGCACGTGCAATCAGGCTTGCTGCGCTTACATAAGGTGGCGCCAAAATCCATCATCGCCTGCGTGAAATCCGCCAGGCGGGTGGACGGTGTGTAGTAGTCGGCAAGCGCCCAAAGCTCACGTTCGACAGCGGGCTTACCTGGCCAGCCAGGAATAGCGTGTAATCGCGTTAGCGAGCGCTTTACGTTGCCATCTAAAATGGCCGCTCGGTTGCCGGTGCTCTGGGCGATAATCGCGCCTGCCGTTGATCGCCCAATGCCAGGCAAAGCTACTAGTGCATCGACACTTTCAGTGGGCAGTTCGCCGTTGTGCTCTTCCAGCGCCAGCTGAGCGGCCTTATGCAGGTTGCGCGCCCGGGCGTAATAACCAAGCCCGGTCCATAAGTGCAACACCTCATCCTGAGGAGCGAGAGCGAGCGACTCAAGCGTTGGGAAGCGAGCCATAAAGCGCTCGAAGTAAGGGATCACTGTCGCCACTTGGGTCTGCTGAAGCATAATTTCCGAAACCCACACTCGGTAAGCGCTACGGGGCGACTGCCAAGGCAAGTCGTGCCGACCATGCTGGTCAAACCAGGCCAACAGACGGCGATAAAACTCGCTTGCTTCAAGCCTTGGGGTTGGCATATCAGCCATTGGGACTCCTTCGCTAGCGTGTTCGTAACGTATTTGGCTGAATGAGCCAATCAGCGTATACCAATAAAAAAGCGCCGGCATTTAGCCGGCGCAGACTGACTTACAGGGATGCTCAGTTGAAGAGGCGGCGAATACCTTCGCGAAGGTTTTGGCCGGCACCTTCACCCAAGCGCTCATCCAACTGATCCAATGAACCGCCTACGCGCTCCTCAAGCTCCGTAGTCACACGGTTTCCAGCTTCGTTACGCAACAGGTTAACCACGGCGGTCTGAAAAGCCTCTCGATCAATGCGGCACCATTCGCTGGTTGCATCGCCAATGTGGCCTTCACAGCGAACGGGCAGTGGCAACTGCTCCAGGCGAGGATTCACTTCACAGGCAGCATCGGCGGTATTCGCTAACCGTGCATCTGCTCGCGTATCAAAGTTCAGGCTGTTGAAATTCAGCTCGCCCTTTCCGTTAACTTCGATCCCCGGCAGGGTGATGTTCAGGTTGTCACTGCTCATGACGCCATTACGTATCTGGAACGTCGCATCAAAACGCTCGAAGCGCGTATCGTTATGCCAGTCGCGGACGGTTCCTTCGCCTTCTACCTGGGCTGCCAGCTCACACATCTGCTGAGAAATATTAATATCTAAAATCGCACCTTCATTAAGACGCCCGTTCAGTTGTCCATTTAGATTACTGACCAACGCTTCACGGGTATTGCCACGGGACGTTAGCTCGCCATCCAGATGCAAGCGTCCTCTCAGTGGAGAAGGCTCGTCCTCATCACTGAGTGCTTCAATCAGCGATGCCATTTGCACATTATTGATGGTCGGGGCCAGCCCCCACTCCATTACCCGCTCGCGGGCATCCAGTTGGCCTGAAGCGCTAAGCTCTCCGCCATAAAATCGTGCGTCAAAGGCGGTTAGTTGCTGAAGACCTTCCTCACCTTGTAGCTGCAAGCGCGTGTCATTAAAGGTAAGACCTCCCAGCAGAAGTGTATCGACACGTAGATCACCCTCCATTGACAATTCACTGAGCCATGCTTGCGGCAGCAACGTCTCTGCACTCTGGGCAAACGCCCTGCGCAATAAGCCTAAACTTGCCTGCTGAGACGTTGCGGGACCTGGAAGATAATGATCAACATTCAGGTTATCGCCTTCCAAATCAAACGTTAACTGCGACCCATCCAGTGCGGCGGCAACTTGCCCTGTAAAGGTGCTGTCATCGACAACCAGCGATAGCCTGGGTAGCGATACGTGCTGCTCATCCCCTTCAATGGGACTGGTCATGGCGATATCGCTAAGCGCTGCCTCGCTGGTGGTATTCAATTCAACGCCTGCACGAGTCAACCACGGACGCAGCGTAAAAGGCGCGGCGGTAATCTGGCCACGGTATTGAGGCGCATCAAACATCTGCTCGACATTCAGGTGGCCACTCACGCGCAGCCCATCAGGCCCGGTCAGTTGTAGCTCTTTTAGCTGTGCGGTTTGCGCCTGCCAGTCACTTTCCAAACCAAAGGCTAGCGCCAGCGCTAGACTGCCCTGCCATTTTTCAGAGTCCTGCAGGCCGGCTTCTAATACACCTTCGGTGATACTTAACTGTTTCTCTTCCATCCGCGCAACGATTTCAGCCGCCCTTAAGCCAAGCCGCTGAGGTTCACTGTCCGGGTGCAGGCGTGTGTTGGTACTTAAACGGGTATTTTCCAGTACCACGCTGTCTTCTGCGAGCTTAAGGCGCATGCGTGTATCAAGGTCAATATCACTGGTTAAATCCGGCGTGCGCTCCAGCACTTCGGCATCCAAACGATTATGTTTGGTCAGCGTAAACATGGCTTTTAAAGGGAAAGGGCTTACCGGATTGACGTTGCTGCCGGAAACATTCAGCGACTGCAGGCGCCACAGCGCTTGGCTTTGCGCATCACGAAAACGAATATCGGCGTCTTTTACTTCAACACTGGCGATGTTCAATACAACGGAAAGATTACCTGCATCGGCATTCGGCCCTGCACTTGCTGGCGCCAGCACGGTTTGCGCTTTTTCATCGCTACCTTCAGCCAAGCGCTCGACCAGCGGCTTCCAGTTGCCTTCGCCTGCCTCGTTCCGCTCAAGGTTTAGGCGCATGCCGTCCAGCGTTAAGCCGTCAACTGCAATTTCACCGCGCAATAATGGCGCAAAAGCGACGCTGACCTCGGCGCGCTGTATAGAAGCAAACGACGTCTCTTCTTCCGATTGCTCAGGCAGCCAGGCACGCGCTTGCTCAACGCTTACCCCAATGCGTGGATAGAAAGACCATGTAATTGGCCCATCAAGCGCCAAGTGCAGCCCCGTATGCTCTTCCACAACGGACGTCAGGCGTGGCTTGAAATCTTCGGGGTCAAGAAAGGTGGTCACATAAACCACCGCCGCCACCCCTACAATGGCGAGAATGCCGACAGCAGCCAGCAAAATACGTAATAACTGTTTCATTACCCTTTCCCTTGTGGGTCTAACTCAACAAAATTGCTGGTAAGAGGTTGATCCGGTGTGGGCCTTTCAGCACTGGTGCTGGGACGATAGCCAAGCTTGGAGAGCAACACCTGGTCGGCCAACGGTAGCGATGAGATGTCAATGCGCAGTTTACGCCCCTCTTGCTTGGCCTGTTCACCCAGCAACGCCATTAGCCGCGAGCCAACGCCGCGGCGGCGTGTGGTTTTGCGTACACATAGCTCTGAAAGCCACCATGCTCGGTCTTGCCCTTCTTGAATAGCCGCCGCCCCCAACAAACGATCATTAAAGTGCGCACAAGCAAAAAAGTGCTTCGCTTTTAAATGTTGCTCTATAAAAGGCAGGACCGCTTGAGCAGGCACTCGCTCTTTCGGTGCATCCTCATAAATGCGTATCAAATCGAGACGCACTTGCTCATCGTTCTCCCAACAGGCTTGGTCGACGCGCTCCAGTGTCACCGGCATGATGAACTCCTCTTCGCCAAAGCAGCAAAACTGCTATTTTTAATGCCTAAAAGGGCGGCTACATTGCGCGCATTGTAGCGGATGGGGGCGCCGATTCTCTATAATGATCGCTTTGCCGCAGATATATGTCCTAATAACAGAGCGATGAAACAGTGCGACCCATCGCCTTCCCTTCAGAATGCGCTAGAGCGCAGGAGATGCAACATGGCAGCGCGTATTGCCACGGTTAGCCGTGATACCAATGAAACCCAGATCACCGTCAGCGTCAATCTGGATGGCGAAGGCCTCCTTCGCTGCGAGACGGGCGTTCCCTTTCTGGATCATATGCTTGATCAGGTTGCACGCCACGGGATGATAGACCTTGATATCCTCGCCAAAGGCGATTTGCATATTGATGAACACCATACCGTTGAAGATCTGGGCATTACTCTGGGCCAGGCATTTAATGAAGCGATTGGCGACAAGCGCGGCATTTATCGCTATGGCCATGCGTATGTGCCGCTGGATGAAGCACTCTCCCGCGTGGTGATCGACTTCTCTGGTCGGCCCGGCCTTTATATGGATGTCGAGTTTACGCGCGCAACCATAGGCCGTCTTGACACCCAGCTGTTCTGGGAGTTTTTTCAAGGGTTCGTTAATCATGCGCGCGTCACGTTGCATATTGACAACATTAAAGGCTTTAACGCTCACCACCAGGCCGAAACAATTTTTAAAGCCTTTGGACGCGCTCTACGCATGGCGGTGGCAGAAGATCCACGCATGGTGGGGCAGATGCCTTCCACCAAAGGGAGCCTGTAATGGCGGGCTGTCGTACATATATCAGTACATATATCAGTACAGTAAACAGCTCAGGTAACCGTTCGTTCACTCGATCAAGGAGCGCTTCATGACTATTGCGGTAATCGACTACGGGATGGGTAATCTACATTCTGTCGCGAAGGCGCTTGAACATGTAACGCACGAGAACGTCATTATCACCCGTGATCCGCGGCGCATTTTAGGCGCCACCCGCCTGGTACTGCCAGGCCAGGGTGCTATTCGCGACTGTGTGAGTGAGCTTGAACGCACGGAGCTGCGTGGCTTGGTTGATGATGTGCTAACGCGTCAGGCGAAACCGTTGCTGGGCATTTGCGTGGGCCAGCAAATGTTAATGGAGCGAAGCGAAGAGAACGGCGGCGTCGACTGTCTGGGCTTCTTCAAGGGCAGCGTGGATCGCTTTCCGACCACGATGCGCGACGCGCACGAACAGCGTTTAAAAGTGCCACATATGGGCTGGAACCTGGTGGAACAAAGCCATGACCATCCGCTATGGGCAGGCATTGATAACAACGAGCACTTCTACTTTGTGCACAGTTATTACGTGAATGCTGCCGACGATGCCCAGGTTTTTGGCACCACGCATTATGGCGATGTCAGTGCCCACGTGGCGATTGGCCGCGATGCCACCTTTGCCGTACAGTTCCACCCAGAAAAAAGCTCCCGAGCAGGCCTACGCTTACTCGAAAACTTTGTCACCTGGACACCCTAAGAGGTTTAGTTATGTTGGTAATTCCTGCGATTGATCTCAAAGACGGCCAGTGTGTGCGGTTGAAACAGGGGCGTATGGATGATGCAACCTCTTACGGCGATGACCCGGTCGCTATGGCCGCGCGCTGGGTAGAAGCTGGCGCGCGACGCCTTCATCTGGTCGATTTGAACGGTGCGTTTGAAGGTAAGCCGGTCAATGGCGACGCCGTGACAGCCATCGCACGTGCCTACCCCAACCTGCCCATTCAAATTGGCGGCGGCATCCGTACTGCTGAAACCATTGAGCACTACCTGAATGCAGGCGTATCCTACGTGATTATCGGCACCAAGGCGGTTAAAGAGCCCGCGTTTGTGGGTGAAATGTGCCGCGCTTTTCCTGGTCGCGTGATTGTTGGCTTGGACGCTAAAGATGGCTTCGTGGCCACCGACGGCTGGGCAGAAGTTTCAAGCGTTAAAGCCGTCGACCTGGCGAAGCGGTTTGCTGATGACGGCGTCTCCAGCATCGTCTATACCGACATTGCCCGTGACGGCATGATGCAAGGCGTTAACGTTGAAGCAACGGCTCAGTTGGCTCGCGAAGGCGGCTTGCCGGTCATCGCCTCTGGGGGCGTGACCAACCTGGATGACATCAAAGCGCTGTGCGATGTCGCCGATAGCGGTATTTTAGGCGCCATTACCGGTCGTGCCATTTACGAAGGCAGTCTGGATGTGGCTGAAGCACAACGTCTTAGCGACCAGCTAACAGGAGGCGGTGCGTGAGCTTATCCAAGCGTATAATCCCCTGCCTGGACGTTGATGCTGGGCGAGTGGTGAAAGGCGTCAACTTTGTCGGCATTCGTGACGCAGGCGACCCGGTCGAGATTGCCCAGCGCTATAATCAGCAGGGCGCCGATGAAATTACCTTTCTGGATATTACCGCTAGCCACGAAGGCCGCGACACTACTGTCGAAATGGTCGAACGCATCGCAGGGGAAGTGTTTATTCCGCTGACGGTGGGTGGCGGTATTCGCAGCTGTGACGATATTCGTACAATGCTGAATGCAGGCGCGGATAAAGTGTCGATCAACACCGCCGCCGTTACGAATCCTGAATTTGTTCGCGAAGCTGCGGAACGCTTTGGCAGCCAGTGCATCGTGGTGGCGATTGATGCCAAGCGCGTCTCCAGTGAAGGCGAGCCGCCGCGCTGGGAGATTTTCACACATGGCGGCCGCCGCCCAACCGGGCTTGATGCGGTGGAGTGGGCCAAAAAAATGGTCGAGTTTGGCGCGGGCGAGCTGCTGCTCACTAGCATGGACCGTGATGGCACCAAAATCGGCTTTGACCTTGGCGTGACCCACGCGATTTCAGAAGCCGTGAGCGTGCCAGTGATTGCATCTGGCGGCGTGGGCAATCTGGATCACCTGGTGGACGGCGTATTGGAAGGTGGTGCGGATGCTGTGCTGGCCGCCAGTATTTTCCACTTTGGAGAGCATACGATCCCTGAAGCAAAGCGCTATATGGCAGAGCGCGGTATCGAGATGCGTCTGTAACATTTTTGTTGCCCAGTCCCTTTTTAGGAGTATCACATGCCCCGTTGTTCCCCATGGTTGGGAGGGCTAACTGGTTTATGGCTGAGCGCATCTGCCTCAGCCTTCACCTTACCGGACTGGCCTCCGACGCTTGAGCTGGACCATACGCTGGTGCAAACCAGCCTGTTAACCCGCCACTTTGATCCACAGCCAGATCATAACAATCAGCAGAATTTGATCGGCATTGAGTTACATAACCCGGAGCGTTGGTTGGCAGGTACGGCGTGGTTTAAAAACTCGTATAATCAGCCCACCTGGTACGTTTATGCCGGGCGTGAATTCCCCCTTTGGCATTTCAAAGAGATTAACGTCAGGGCCAAACTCACCGGTGGGCTCCTGCATGGCTATAAAGGTGAGTATCGGGACAAAATCCCTCTCAACCACCTTGAAACCGCACCCGCCCTGCTGCCCAGCATTGGTATGCAGTGGGGGCGGCTTGAGTCTGACCTCATCATTTTCGGCACCGCTGGCATGATGGTAACCGCAGGCCTGCGCTTTTAGGCAGGCCAAGCCTCATTCATCATCTTCCTCAAGGCTAAGGCCCAGATTACTAATACCGTCGTTACGCCCTAGTGTGCGTATTTCCTTAAGCGCGGCTTTGTTTAGCGGTTCACTGACCGCTTCCAAAACCGCGTCCTGAAAATCATTTTCGTCGGCCATTAACGGATGGTCCCGAATCAGTAAAGCAAGCTTTTGGGCATCCTCTTCGCCTTCAGTAAGTTCGATAAAGGCACGTACCCCGGCACGTGACGTACGGCTCACATCCAGCACGGCTTCGGGAGAGTCGCCTTGCAGTGTGTCCAACAACGCCGACAGGGAAACCACCGCGTCCAACGCACGACGCGCACCAAAACTTTCATCGTCAGCAGGCGGCTCGCACTCCGCCAATTTTTCCGCCTGACGCGCAAAATCAATGCTCGCGTTGGGCACGCTTAAGCGCTCCCAAACCAGGCTAATTACGGTACGCAGCGTGTGAATATCCCCTTGGCCAGTGGTCTGCTCGTACAGGGCATAATTAGGCAGCAGGCGCTCACATAATGCAGCCATAAACGCTTGCTGAGCCGGTAGCGGAAGCAGTTGCAACTGCTGATAAAATCCTGGGGGCTTGGACGCCATACTGATTTCCTAACGCGTGATATTGGTGAAATGGGGGCAATACGTTATGGTCGAACTCGCGCTGTCATTAACACTGACAGCCTTTACTGTGTACGGCCGGCGAGGAGATTACCATGCATATTCATTTGCTTCAGCACGGCGCTGATCATGCTCCCGCCCGCTTAACGGACTGGTTAAGCAGTATGGGACATAGTTACACCATTTTTCATCTTTATGCCGGCGAGTTAACGCCTCGTCCGGCAGAAAGCGATGCGTTAATCGTGCTGGATGGCCCTGAAACGTTTATAGATCAGCCGCCAGCCTGGTTTAAAGCCGAAAACAAATTGATTAACCGTTATCTGGATGGTCAAAAGCCCCTGATGGGCATTGGCCTGGGGGCCCTGTGGATCGCTCAGGCACTTGAGGCAATCATCGCTCCAGGTACGTATCCCGAAAGAGGTTGGCATACCGTATCGCTGGCCCCAGAAAGCCCGTTTGACTTACCCGAGCAGTTTGACGCTTTTATGTGGCATCGTTATGTATTTAGCTTGCCCGATAATGCACTGCCGTTGGGCGGCAGTACGGCGGCACCGCTGCAAGGCTTTAGCTGGGACAGTGGCCGCGTCATCGGTTTGCTTTGCCTCTTTGAGGTAACGCTTGCCAATGTGAAAAAGCGCCTTGAGCATGCCGAGCCCACTACGCCTACCTCTTCCGCGGCAGACCGCTTTCGCCAGGAAAGTAGTCAGATCCTTGAAGACGCAACGCGCTTTCATCGGCTGGCACCGCTGCTTGATCGCGTCATGACTCAATGGCTTAGAGTGAGCTAACCACGCCGAAAGATAGCCGCTAGGCGCTCCACTGCTTAGCGGCTTCCCAACAGCTGTCCCAATCCCCCACGTGAAGTTCTGGCACCGCTGTCGCGCGCTGTTTCAAGCGCTCTCTCAAGCACTATCCCACCACCTCGATCAGCGCCTCGCTCTCACGGGCTTTCATGACGCCAAACGGCTGAAGCGATAAGCCGAACTCGCGGCCAATGCGTTCAACATCATCTTGCCAAGCGGGGTCGACACTTAGCAGTAAACCGCCTGACGTTTGCGGGTCGCATAGCCACTGCCAGTGAGCTTCATCCATATCAGGCAAGCTTTTACCTAAGGCATCGCGGTTGCGCCGTGTGCCGCCGGGAACGGCCCCTTGACGACGATAGGTTTCTGCCTGAGCCAGCCGAGGTAGGCGGCGAAAATCTATCTGGGCCATGACGTTGCTTGCGCTGCATATTTCCGACAAATGCCCCGCTAAGCCAAACCCGGTAACGTCGGTCATGGCATTAAGGCCTTTTACATCAGCCAGCTTGACGCCGATACGGTTGGATTTAAGCATGGTTTCTCGAGCCAACCCGTGATGCCCTGCTTCCAGCAGGCCTTGCTTCTCTGCGGTGGTCAGCAGCCCAACGCCTAACGGCTTGGTCAAAAACAGCAGATCACCCGGCTTAGCGCGGCTATTGAGCTTTAGCTTGTCTAGATCGACCAGCCCATTTACCGCTAAGCCAAAAATGGGTTCAGGTGCATCAATCGAGTGGCCACCCGCCAAGGCGACACCCAGCTCACGGCAAATGCCCTGGGCGCCGGCAATGACATCACCGGCAATCTCCGGGCTCAACTTGTCTAATGGCCAGCCGAGAATACTCAGCGCCATGACCGGCGTACCGCCCATGGCGTAAATATCACTGATGGCGTTCGTGGCAGCAATTCGCCCAAAATCAAACGGGTCATCGACAATCGGCATAAAGAAGTCCGTAGTGGCAATCATGCCTCGCCCATCGCCCAAGTCGTAGACAGCGGCATCTTCGCGCCCTTGATTGCCCACAATGAGCTGCTTATGCCCGGCTAACGGCCCCGCTTTGGCGAGAATACTGTCCAGTACATCCGGAGCTATTTTACAGCCACAGCCTGCGCCATGACTGTATTGGGTTAGGCGAATTGAACTCATTGTGTCTCTCCTTGGCACTGCATGTTTTTAGAACAGTTGTTATAACAGCCTTAATAACAATTCTTATAGCGTAGCCTACTTAAAGCGCCTCTAGCGCGTCGCTAAGCTTATCGACGGCAATGACTTCCATCCCCTTGGGTGACTGCTTGGGTGCATTCGCACGAGGCACAATCGCACGTAAAAAACCGTGTTTGGCGGCCTCGGCAATACGCTCCTGCCCACTGGGTACCGGGCGTATTTCACCAGAAAGCCCCACTTCGCCAAACACTACCAGCTCCTTGGGTAACGCGCGGTTTTGTAGACTGGAGACGACCGCGAGCAGTACGGCCAGGTCCGCACTGGTCTCCAATACTTTTACCCCGCCCACCACGTTCAGGAAAACATCCTGGTCGCCGGTAAAAAGGCCGCCATGACGGTTAAGCACGGCCAGCAGCATGGCTAAACGGTTTTGGTCTACCCCAACGGCCACACGGCGTGGGTTCCCCAAGGCGGATTCATCAACCAGCGCCTGTACTTCGACAAGAATAGGGCGAGTGCCTTCCCACACCACCATGACAAGGCTGCCCGGCGCCTGCTCTTCTTGGCGCGAGAGAAAAATGGCACTGGGGTTTTTAACCTCTTTTAAGCCTTGCTCCAGCATGGCGAAGACGCCCAGCTCATTCACCGCACCAAAGCGGTTTTTCTGACCGCGCAGGGTTCTAAAGCGGGAATCGGCGCCACCTTCCAGCAAAAGCGACGCATCGATCATATGTTCCAGTACCTTGGGGCCTGCCAGTGTGCCATCTTTGGTGACATGGCCCACCAGTAACAGCACCGTATTGGTTTGCTTGGCAAAGCGGGTAAGCGCAGCGGCGGACTCACGTACCTGGGCCACCCCGCCCGGCGCCGAGCTAATATCCTCCAGATGCATGGTTTGGATAGAGTCGATCACCAATATTTCAGGCTTCTCACGCTCAGCCACGGCCAGGATAGTCTCAACGCTGGTTTCCGCAAGCATTTTCAAGCCGTTGGTAGGCAGCTGCAGGCGATGGGCGCGCATGGCGACCTGAGACAATGACTCTTCACCGGTGACATACAAAATGCGCCGCTGCTGGGCCAGCTTACAGGCCGTTTGCAGCAGTAGCGTGGACTTGCCCGCACCAGGGTTGCCCCCAAGCAGTACCGCAGAACCCGGCACCAAGCCACCGCCCAACACACGGTCAAACTCATTAAAGGTGGAGCTTAGCCGCGGCACTTCACTTAGGTCGACGTTGCTTAAATCAACCACATCCCGGGAGAGGTCACCCGCATAACCTCCCCGACCTGACCCACTGCTTCCGCTTCCGGGCCGCGCACTGGCCAAGCGAATCTCGCTCAGCGTATTCCACTCGTTACAACTGGAGCACTGGCCCTGCCACTTGCGATACTCCGCGCCGCACTCGGTACATACAAAGGCACTTTTGGCTTTAGCCACCGCGCTGATACTCCCGTTGATGTTAACTCTTTGTCACTATTACCAGACTATAAAATACAAAAGGCGGCCAATGGCCGCCTTAGGATGTTACTGCTTACTTACTGACGCTGTAGCTGCAACATTTCGCCATTTTCAAAGCGACGACGCTCTGGATCAATTAGCTCCAGCGTACGTTCATCAATACGCTGAAAGTAGTAAATTTGGCCGTCGCCACTGGGCGTCAACTCGTACACAGAGGCATCGGGATCAGACGGCGTGCCGCTCAACACTTCCCAGTTACCTGCGTAGTTTTCAGGCGGAGGCGTTTGAGGGTGATTGCGATACGTCGCATCCAGAGTGAAAGTACGCTCATCAGGTGTGCTTGTTTCTTCGCCCACCATGGTAACGTCCAGATCAATACCATCACAGTTACGGCAAGGCAGTGTGCCTTGGTAGCGCTGTTGTGACGCGCTAACGCCTGCGTCACTTTCCTGGGCCGAAGGGCCGCCGGTCGCACAGCCTGCCAACAATGCCAACATAGCCGAACCGGCTAGCAAACTCCTGAATTGCATGGGGTGTCTCCTTATCGTGTTGGTCATACATTTCTTTCGCGCGATTATGACAGCATAACCGTTACAAGGTGCAACGCACACCCCTGATTGCTAGGGGAATGCTTGCGCTTAAGCGAGCATCAAGCGACCATGGCCTATTATGCAAGGATAATCAGGTTACCCACATGAGCCAATACTGGAGTCCCGCTGTTAAAGCGCTAACCCCTTATATACCTGGGGAGCAGCCGCGTGAGCGTATTATCAAGCTCAACACTAACGAAAACCCTTACCCGCCAGCGCCGGGCGTCGGCCAAGCACTGCGTGACTACGCGACCGACCATTTGCGTCTCTATCCCGACCCAACGTCTGCCGCACTGCGTTCAAAACTTGCTGAAACGTATGGCGTTGAAAGCCAGCAGGTATTTGTGGGCAATGGTTCAGATGAGGTGCTATCGTTGGCTTTTCAAGCCTTCTTCTGTCACAGCACACCGCTTGATGCCCCGTCGATTACCTATAGTTTTTATCCGGTATACGCCAACCTGTATAACGTTGAGCTACGCACTCATCCACTCAATGAGCAGTGGAAAGTTGATCTGGAAGCGCTGGGAACCGCGTCGGCGCGTAGCGGAGTGATTTTTGCCAATCCGAATGCGCCTACCGGGCATGCGCATTCGCTTGAGGATATTGAAACACTACTCAAGCGAGTAACGGATCGCGTTGTATTAGTTGATGAAGCGTATGTCGACTTTGGCGCCGAAAGCGCGATTGCATTGATTGATCGCTATCCGAATTTACTGGTGACGGGCACGTTCTCCAAATCGCGCAGCCTGGCCGGCTTACGCTTGGGCTACGCCATTGGCTCAGTGGAGTTGATTGATGGCCTGCTCCGCGTTAAGGACTCGTTTAACTCCTACCCGGTAGATAGCCTGGCAAGCCTTGTAGGTATTGCTGCACTTGACGATAAAGCGCACTTTGACGCAAGCCGGGAGCGCGTTATTACAACCCGTGAACGCACCCGTCAGCGTCTTGAAGCATTAGGATTTGAGGTATTGCCCTCCAAGGCTAATTTTGTGCTTGCCCAACATCCTGAGCATACAGGCGCTCAACTGTTTGCGGACCTTCGCGAGCGCGGCATTCTCGTACGTCACTTCAATACCCCTGAACTTAATAACTTCCTGCGCATTACCATCGGCACTGACGATGAGATGAATAGCCTGATAGAGGCGCTGGAAGCGATCTGCGGCTAGTTCGCTCGCCATACAAAGTTAAAAGCCCTGTAGCGCGAGGCGCGGCAGGGCATTTTTGTAGGCATAGTTTTGTAAGCATAAGCTTCAGCCACCGCTTTTCATATTCCACGCATAAAAAAATCCCCCGAGGCCTGAGCCCCGGGGGATTTTTCACAATAAGTGCCTGACGATGACCGGGGCGGCCATCCGCCGGCCGGCGCTCCGGGACTCTCGCATGGGGAGACCCTTTTCTTTCTTCCACGCAT
>NZ_JBQSYY010000032.1:0-13112 GCF_052379785.1 Halomonas sp. 72
GCCCGGGCTCCTCGTAGCGCTTTTTGTCTGGCAACCATGCTTGTTCGCTGACCTCAAAGTCTTTGATGGCTAGCACCCAGCAGGCACCCTCACGCGACAGCAAAGCGCCCATCAAGGCGTTGGTTCCCCGCTCACCCCAGTTACTCAGCTCCCGAAGGCACTCTTCACGACCAACCAGGACGCTTTCGAACTCATCAAGGCGTTTTCTGTGCATCTTTGCCCCCGTGCTTTATGTAGGTTTCGACCGCTTCCACGAGCTGCTCGGAGAGCTTTTTATCTTCGCCTGTGGCCATCCGATGATTGCGGGCCATTTGCTCTAAATCGGCGCGCAATTTTTCAGGCATTCGAAAGGAAACATGCACCTTTTTTTCATTCACTTTTTAAAGCCTCGTTTTGTGCCACTGTGTTACAGTAACACTAGAACACAACCTCTCTTTTTGCAAAACTTTTAAGCCTCTTTAGGTCTCTTTACCTCTCTTACCCATGAATGTAAGCTGCTCCAAGCTGCTTATTGAGACTATTTCTCATTTATAGGGCTTTTTGATAAAAGCTTGTTTTTGGCTGCGCTGAAAAAGTGCATAAACGCGCATGAAAACGCATGAAAAATACGCGCTTTATAACCACCAGCGAGGCCAGTAGTGGCGCGGCTTGAGGCGCTATTGCGAAGGTGCATAAAAACCACCACATTTAGCGCGCGGGCGGGGCGGGGTGACGAGTGCGCGGCGTGGGTTCTGGTGGTGGGG
The DNA here is from genome assembly GCF_052379785.1 of Halomonas sp. 72. Lineage (NCBI taxonomy): Bacteria > Pseudomonadati > Pseudomonadota > Gammaproteobacteria > Oceanospirillales > Halomonadaceae > Halomonas > Halomonas sp. 72. Next base: position 744 of record NZ_JBQSYY010000032.1, read on the forward strand.
TGGGTATCTGAGAGGGTCAGGCGGGATAACTTGGCGAGGTAATGCATTTATTGTACCCACAATAAATGCATTCAGCAAGTAATCAACAAAAAAAATTTAGTTTCTTTTGGAGCCCTTCCTTGGGCGGATATTACGTTTCCTATAAGCCGGCTATGCTAACTCCAAGCCCCTAGCTCGATGTTCTCAATCACGCAGCCCGCACCAAAGTCCTCGACTACGTAAGCTTCGTTGGAAGTCTGATAGTCCTCTACTCGATTGCGCTTTGGGTTATTGACGATAAAACGCCGGCGGCTGCCGCGCTGCCAGTAGATCGACAGCATTTCAGGCACGGTGATAAAGATTGAATTGGCTTGCATGTTAGGCACGCGAACAGCGCCGATCCCGCCGAAGCGCACGCTTGAGCGCTGCATATCCTGTTGCATGGCCACCACTTCAGTCGGCGTGCCCGCGTGCTGACTCATGGCGGCAAAGTATTTATCAGCAATCAGGTCACGGTCAGCGATAGCCTTGAGTTGCCTGTTTTCGCGGTGCCATGGGTCGATCATGACGTTAACCGCATCAAAAATAAGCGCGTCGATATTGGCGTAATCACCCCCCGGCCCAACACGCACCACCCCGGCCACAGCCCCCTCTGACAACACCCGCTGAGGGGCATGGTCGCGGTACTTTTGAAGCCACCCCTTATTCACGTCCTGCAAGTGGTTATTGGCCTGAATATCAGTCTCTACCGCTGCTGTGACGCCATTGAAGCCAATCATCACCCGGTCTAACGCCTGTTGCTGCGTTAACGCCTGGGCAATCAGCGTCTGAAACTCTTTATGGCGGGCCCAAGCATCCAGCTTTACCCACTTTAGATAAGTATCAAACTCCGTGCTGACGCACTCGTAGCGGTCGCCTTCCAGGGTGGAAACATCGCGGGTAATGCGATCGTTTCTTTCGGTATCGGTGCGCTTGGCGATCGGCCCCGACACCCCTAGCCCTATCCGCTCCCCCTGCGCTTCATCAACGCCTTGAACGTTGATCTCGCTTAGAAATGCGGAGCTTTCCTGTATTTTCTTCTCCATCGTTTGCTGTACGGACGGGTCTACCGTGAAAGTGCTTGTGGCATCGCTCACACCGGACAAGGACGCCACGCGCTCAAGGAACTGGCTAAACTTTTGGCTGGTTTCGTTTCTCATGCTGCTCTCACTTGGGCAATGGGTAGAGGGTGGGATTAGGCTTCGCAGGCGAGGCGCGGAATCAACGTTTCAATAGCCGCGGGGGCAGTCACTTTGGGCGCGGCCACGGTCAGCAAGGCGTAAAGCTGTTCCTTCACGCGCTTCTGAGCTTCTTTCTCGATGGCGGCACGATCTTCACGGGTGATCGTGGCCATAAAACCGCGCTTGGTAGGCTCATGGGCATCAAAGCCCAGCCCAACCATGAAGGCGGCATCAAACAGCACCGCGTTATTCTCGGTTTGGCTCTTATGGGCTAATGCCTCTACTAGGCGCATCCCTTCTTCAGTGGCCAGCACGTCTTGAACTGCTACCTCCAGTTGGCCTTGTGAGTCGCTTTCCTGCTGGGCATAGAACACCCGCTCATATTTTTCGCGGGCCTGTTTGATTGGCCGCTTTTCTGCCTCTATGTTGGCGGCTAGCTCTTCAATCAGCTCTTCAAGCTGGGTTACTTCTTCCAGTGCGCCGTACTCTTGGGCCTTCAGCTTCTGAATAGCGTCACTGACTTGGCCATAGCTCGCCTTGAACTTGGCTCGCCACTCTTCCCCGACCTCTTTGGCGGTGCGGATCGTCGCGGCGCGCTGTTTCTCTAGGCGAGTTTTCTGCTCATGCATCGTTTGCAGCGCTTTTTGGCGCTCTAGGTAATCCGCTTTGGCGTTCTCACAGGCGGTTTTCGGGCTTTTGTGTTGCGGTTTCATAGGGTCTTTCTCCTGCTGGGGGTTTAGGTGATTGGCATTCGTGGGGTTGGGGAGTCCCAGAGCGCAGCCGCCATAGAAAGCGCGTCGCTATCGGTAATGGCCTTTCCGTTGGGAAGTGCCAGTGACTCACGTAAGCTAGGCTGCATAAGCCGTATCCATTGAGCTTGTTCATCGTGAGGCGGCTTGAAATACATGGCAGCCAAGCGGAGCGCCTGCTGGGTATCAATTCCCAGCGCTTCGCGCCGGGAGGCTTCGCTGGTACTGGTTAGCGTCTTCCAGAGCATCCGGGATTGTTCGGTTGGCAAGACCGCCGCCTGCTCTACCTGCGCGGGTTTGCCTTCAGGTTCGTAATCGCCCAACTCAGGCGGGAAATACTCTCCATCGGCGCTGAATGATGTGGTTTGGAAGGTGTTTTTCAGGGCTTTCTGTAGTTCTTCTTCATACGCCTGCAAGTCGACCATCTCTTGCCGTGATTCGGGGCTTTCTCGCCATTCCTGGTAGCGCTTTTGCTGCTCAATAGCCACCTCTTCAAACGGCTTACGTGGCGTGATATCCGGCCCCGTACAGTTATTTACACAAGTCCAAGGCTGCGCGGCTTCGCCGCTACGCTGCCCCCCTTGCTTCACTTCCCAGCGGTAGAAGCGGGTTAAAAATTCCGTTTCGCCGAGTGCCGTTGTCACCACCACACCCATGACGGCGCTAATGCTCTCGCCGTACTGGCCGCGCTTGGTCAGGTCAGAGGCTTCACCAGTTTGTGGATCGGCTTCGCCTTGGCTGGTATCCATGCGAGTAATCGTCCAAGGGCGAACCGGGCGCTTACGCGCCTTGGTTCCAACGCCACCTGTGAGCTGAAGGTATTTATCCCAATCGCCCGCGTTGGCCGCGCGGCGTAGGTTTTCCAAGTAAGCAGTGGCCTCTGGCTCTGGGCGTGTGGCAGCTTTCCAATCTGCATGGCTTGCAGCGGCAAAAGGGCTATCGCCTGCATCGCGCAGGCGGCGCAGCTCACGCCAAACCGTTACGCTCGGCAGGCCAATAAACTGAAACTGGCGAATGCCCCATGTACTGGACCATGCCGCGATACGCGGCGCGGCACTGGAAAGCTCGTGGCCATATTGGTCAACGTCGCCGTGCTGATCGCTTTTGTTTATGTTTTTGGTGACGTACTTGAGCACGTAGCCCGCTGCGCTTCCCCTGCTAGGATCAATGTCTTCAAAGCGGATGCGCTTCTCCACTTTTCCACGCACTTCGCTGGGGTCAATCGACAATGCGTAATGGGTAAGCACCTGCTTAAGGTCGTCTAGCTGCTCAGGGTCTACCCATAACAGCAAATGCCAATGTGGGGTGCCATCGTGGTGAGGCTCGACCACCCGAAGGCCGTAAATGGGAATGCCATCGCGGCCTAACTTGGTGCGTGCCCGCGCCCATAGCGCTTGCATTTGGGCCTGTGCTTGGCGCGGAGTCGCCCCTTGGTACTTGGCGTTTGCTTGACTAGTGGCCGCGTGCACGGCGTGCCAGCGGCTGGGCAGTGTCCAGGTCACAAACACGCCTTGATGCTGCTTACGGCTGGCCTCCACCTCAGTGTCTCTAATGCGGGTCATGACTTCCGCATGACGGATATCGGGGTTGGCCACGCCCACCTCAGCGAGTTCTTTAAGCGTGTACTCCTGCTCAAACTGATTGACTGCTACCGTACCTTCCAGCATCGCATCGTTAGCACGGCGGCGGGCTTGCCACGCCTCAAAACCCAACTGGCTAACATAGATCCCGGCGCGCTTATGCACGCGCCTAGCTTCGCGCTGAAACTGCTCAAGGCGGCGCTTGGACAGCACTCGCAAACGACGACGCCACCAGGCGGCGCTTGAGAGCTTGGCAAGCAGCACAGCGCGTTGCGCGGAGGTCATTTCAGTCACAAGGTGGGGGGCGGCTACGTCAATACAGTGGTTCTTGGCCATGTGCAGCGCTTTAGCCAAAGCGGCGGTATCGGCTTCTGCCCGAGTAGGTAGGGTGGATCGCTTAAAGCGCAGCGTAGATAGCGCAACGCCAGTGCATGGACGCGCCCAAAGGCGCTTGCTTACGGCCTCGGCGCGTACCTTCTTGTGCTTTCGATAGGCAGCGGCCACAAGCCGATAAACGCCCTCTGCTTTAGCTTGGGCGTAATCTTCTAGCGCTTGAGCGTCATGGGTCACATTAAATGCTCCCAGCACTAAGCGAGCTGACTGCCTGCGAAGCCAAGTGTTGCCAGCAGCATTGCCACTCAAGCCACCGCCATTTGCCACAGCTGTGGCAACAAACCCCGTCAGTAAGTCATTGGCAATCAATGGGTATCGGGCAAACGCCCTGTCTTGTCGCCACTGGCGGCACCATGGCGTGCCTTGAGCTTGCTCAAACGCCTTATCTTTTCGCCACTGGCGGTGCCACGGAGTATCTTGAGTCTGCTCAATGACCCGCTTCGCTTGCTCCCAGACGATGTGATTAGCGTGTGTCATGCCGCTTTCCTTGCCCCCGGTGCTAATTCTGCTAGCATTGGGAGTGCGAATTGTATTGAAGTAGTTTTAGCCCCGACGCTTGGCTGAGCGCTCGGGGCTTTCGCGTTTTTAGGCGGTGAGTCACGCCACCCCGTGAGGTAGAAGGCGCGAACGATCCAGCACGCGAACCGCCACCGCCTCAATCTGCGTATGGTTTTGCGGCAAGCGAGCGCGGCCTTTTTTCTCGCTGGTCATCGCCTGTTCAACCGCTTGCTTCACCCCTGGCCAATCCTCGGCATAAAACGTCAACCGTTCGTTATCGACGTTCAGCGTCACCACTTGCTTAGACATACTCGACCCCTATGCTTCTAGCGCGCTGGGCTTCCTGGTCACTGACGTTTGCCAGCGGGCTCTCTTGAGCAACAGGCGTTGCCATCTGCTCACGGCGCATTTGCTTTACGCGGCTACGGGTCAGCCCTTCCGTGCTAAACCCACTGGCTTCAAGCGCCTCTCTGGCCGCCACGAACATTTCAGCCGCCGTGACGGCACTTACCACCATCGGTGCATCACCGCTTAAGTCGACGGCTACACTTTGGTTGGCGTTAGGGTTCATGCTGTCACCTCGCTTTGCAGCTCTACATCTGCTGATCTGGAAGGACACCAGGGCGTTTCCGCCTTGATGCTGCGATTTTTACGACACCCCTCTAACCAGGCGTTAATTTCATCTTCGAAATAAGCAGTCTTGCGGTAAGACACGACCACCGGAGCCGGGAATATGCCTTTTTTCGACATATAGGCCCGCGTCCCGCGCGGGATGCCCGTGATCTCTTCTACTTCTTGCTCTGCCATCAATCGTGTTTGAATCGCCATTACTGCCACCTCGCTCAAAAGCCCGTTTCATCATCATTGCTAAGCGCTCGGCCTAAAACCCTTTGCCGTTGTGCGGGATAACTGGCACAACAACGCTACCGCTTTGCGCTGTTTAACGTGGTCGTTTAAGTACCCAATTTGGGCGTTTAAATGCTCAAAATGCCTGTTTGGCCAAAAAAAGCTGGGCTAGAGGATGTCTTCTGGCGATGGAGACACCTTCTCGCCATCGCCCGCCACCAGCCCGCCCGCCTGATTGATCAGCTCGATTGTTGTCCAGGGGCCATGACGCCCCTCAAACACATGAACGCCCTGTTCGCGCAGGCAGCGGGAAACGTCGCCCGCACGCTGATAGCCCGTTATGGCTTTCAGGTCGTCACAGGACAGAATCGAGGAATGCACCACGACGACCCTTTAACGGCTTCTCAGCACTTTCACGCTGCTGATCGATATAGGCCGCCGCGTCAGACACATGCACCATGGGTAGGCGGGCTGTGTATGTCAGCGGCACGGGGAATGTGCCCTGTGCCATCCGGTTACGGGCGGTTTGCAGGGCAATCCCCATTACATCGTGGCAAAACACATTGAGAGGGATGAGGGGCTTTTCGTAGCAAGCTAGGAGTAGGAATTCGGTTTTCATGAGGCGGCCCCTTTAGCTTCTGAAAGCTCGCGCTCATGGGCCGTTGCCGAGACGCGGAGCAAATCCAGTGCATCAGAGGTCAGCAGGTGGGCAGCCCATGCGACGTTGTGCAGGTCGCACCCGCTTAAGCCACTTTGACCGCTGGCAGAAAGCGCCACAGTTTCTAGCAGGTCACTAGCAGCGGAAAGGCGATGGTCGGCGGCGCTTGTAAGCGATTCATAGCAGGCTTCGCCATTGACCAACAACACGGGGGGATGGCCTGGGGGATTATGGGTAGAAAGGGGGGGAAATGAGGTCATGCAGGCACCTCCTGACGCACGCAGCGCACAGCAAGGGCAATCACAACAGCCGATAACGGCTCAGAACGGTAGGGTTCCAGAATTTGAAGTAGGCGGGAAAATTGACGCACCGATAGTGCGCCCATGTATAATGGGTGTTGCATCTTAAGTACCTCGAAAAGATAGATGTCACGCCCTCTGAACGGCTGCAACCGTTGCAGAGGGCTTTTTAATTTAGGGCGTGTCGCCCTCCTTTCCTATTTGCTCCTCTAGCTCTTTCAAGCTCCTCTCTAAACCCGCATGAAGCAGCTCTCTGGCGACTTCAGAAAAACGCACGTCATCACCTGTCTGCATTCTGCGAAGCTTTACAACTTCATCAATAACTTGCTTTAGCTCTGGATCGAGACGCATCGACACGGTTTTATTTTTTTCCGGGCCATTCTGGCTCAACGCAAGCAACTCATGCATAGCCTTAAGCGCCTCAACGTCACTTTTTCTGCCCATGTGCGCGTCTCGCCTTCGTTCGTTTACTTTCGTGTATTACATAAAAGCAAATCCTAGTTGAACCAGCTCTCTCCTACAACCCTATTTGCTCTTTTTTTTCGAAATGGTATCTTTCTACCGTTCCTGTCGCTTTGCGACCGTGGTAGCTGGCTACGTAAACAAACAGCATTCTCCTAGCTCTCAGCGTGCCCCGGTGCCTGATTTCTTCAATCGCCTAGCGATTATCGGCTACGTCTAACCCGTTGGGCTTAGCCATTTCAAACGGCCTTGCTTAGCACTTCCTGAGCACTGTCTTTTCAACTGCTAGCCCTGCTGCGCGCCCTGCCCAGCTTCGCTAGATATGCAACCCCGCTTGCATGATTCCCTCCAGGGCTCCGCCCTTTCAATCGACGCCTTCAAGGCGGCGTGTTCGCGTGCATTTACGTCACGTCATCTGTTCAGCCTGGCCATGTATCGCCCGCTGAACCACGCAGCCCACACCTTCTTGATTGCGTCACCCACTCCCGGCGTCTCTGTTGCGTCAGCACAGAGACGCCGGGGGTAAATCGCCGCTATGCCCGCCACCATGGGCGTTACGGCTTACCACCGTCGGACGAAAACCGACGAAACCACGCAACAGCGGCGCAACACCGCTAGCTGAAACACTGCCACGGCTACCCGCCGGGCAGTCCGCGAAAACCTCTAGGGCAGCCCCTCGCTAGGGCTGGGCCAACGCCTAAGCCGGAGCCACAAACGTGGCACGCGCAACCCCGCGCCATAGCACCCATAGGAGTCGTTTTTGCATCCCTCAAAGCGATCTAGTCCGCAGCCTGTCGGCCTGCGTCAACAAAACGACACCTCTCACGGTCTGCGCCTGCCGTCACAATGGGCGCGTATCACTTAACGTTATTTTCGGGGCTGGGAGGCAACACCAACGCAACAGCTAAGAGGCAGGCAACGTGGCCAAGGGCAACAACTACGGATTGAAAACACGCGATATAGCGAAGGCGGGAGCGTTCGCTATGAATAACGCAGCACACGAAGGCAATACCAGCTACGGCACCGCTGCCACGGTGGGCGACCGGTGGCAGATATTCGCCGCCTACGCGAAGGCGGAAGGTTTGAAGCGCTTGGAGCAAATCACTCCCCAAGCGGTAACCGCCTGGGGGCAGACGCTCGCCGAACGGGTCAAAGAGGCGGAACTCTCGCCTGCTTACGCGCAAAACCTTGTGTCGGCAGTTAACAGCGTGATGAAGCACGCCACCCAAGGGCAGTGGCAGCGAGTGAGCCCCACCAAGGATTGCAGCATTGATAAGCGGTGTGCGGTGCGCTCAGTGGCACCGCAAGGCATAGAGCGCGGCGACCTTCATCGGGCGGTGGAAGCGTTAGGCAACACAGAGCAACAGCGCGGCGCAGCGGTGTTGCTGCTTGCTCGTGAGCTGGGTTTGCGAGTCAAAGAAGCCTCACTTTTGGATGCGCGCACAGCGCTAAAAGAGGCTCACCAGCGGGAAGCGATCCGCGTTACCCATGGCACCAAAGGCGGTAGGCCGCGAGAAATACCCGTGACCAACCACACGCAACAGGAAGCGTTGCGCGTGGCCAGCGAGGCCCAAGGCACGGCTAAAAGCTTGGTGCCCACGCAACAAACCTGGGCGCAGTGGGAAGCGGGCGGGCTACGGAATGCCAGAGAGACGCTTCAGCAACACGGCATAGCCCGCGTTCACGAACTCAGGGCGGCTTACGCCTGGCAGCGGTACCGCGAAATAACCGGGCAACCACCCCGGCTTGGTGGCGGGAAAGTCAGCAAAGCAGAGGATCGGGCAGCGCGGCTTACCATTGCTCACGAGCTGGGCCATAGCCGCGTGAACGTCACGGTATCGTACCTAGGGAGTATGCGATGATTCCAGGCGATTTAAGGCACCGCTTGAGGCTTCATGCAGCCAAAGGCGGCAAAACCGCCAGAGGGCGCCAAATACGCCGCGTAGAGGCGTTCGTTCGTTGGTGTGGCTGTGACCCTCGGCAGATCGGGCGCGGCCATGTACACCGCTTTTTCGCCGCTCACGCTCACGCCGCTAGCACTCAGCGTGACTACTGGTACGCTATCAAACTGTTATGGCAAGCCCTGGGTAGGCCGGGGGAGCCACCAAAGCCAGTAACGAGAACGGAGCTAACTTTATGAGTTGCGGCGAAGTCGGACCCTTGCGCCTTACCTGCCCTCACTGTGGTAGTGGTATGAAAATCAGAACATCTAAGCAATTAGCCCCGACATACCGTAAGCTCTATCTTTACTGCACAGACGAAGTTCATTGCGGCTTTCGCTGTACCGGAGACGTAACAATCACCTCTACGTTACTTCCTTCAATGTCGCCAAACCCCCATATTGAAAACATCCCGCTCGACCCCTCAATACTAAAAGCGCTTGAGTTAACGAATGAAAATAAGCATTAAAGGCTTTTTTCCTTTTCTGTCCTTTTCCCCTTTTCGGCCCTTATTTCCTTAGCTTATTCAATGCTTTACAAAGCCATTTGGGGAGGTAATGGCGGTGATATGGGGAGGTAATGGCGGTCAATGTGGGGAGGTAATGGCGGTGATATGGGGAGGTAATGGCGGTATTGTGTGTGGCGTCCTTTTTATTCTCCTCTTTTGAGCTGCATGCTTATGGATCATGACGATGTGGTGGTCAAATCTAACGCCCTGGTGGAAGCGGCCTATAGCCTCACTGTGGCAGAGACCAAGCTGGTATTGGCGGCTATTGCCCAGGTTCGGCGCGATGAACCGATCACCGACGAAATCCGCTATACCGTGACCGCTAATGCTCTAGCCGACATGGGCGGTTTCGCGGCTAACCATGAGCATCGAGCGCTTAAGCAGGCAGCCGATCGCCTCTTGGGCCGCTTGATCAGCATCATTGAGAAGCCCAACGGTTCAGGGCGTCGCCCTCGGGTGCTTCGTACCCACTGGGTGCAGAGCGTGGTCTATCGTGATGATGAAGGTGCTGTGGATCTTCGCTTCGCCAAGGACGTTATCCCCTACCTCAACCAGCTAACCGCCGAATTCAGCCAGTACAAGTTGACCAACGTTGCCGGCATGACCAGCAGCTATGGCGTGCGCCTCTACGAATTGCTGATCCAGTGGCGTTCAAAAGGAGAGCGCGAAGTTGAAGTAGCCTGGCTACGGCGCGTGTTCCAGATTGAAGGCAAGTACAAGTCAATCCGGGATCTGAAGCGATGGGTGATTGAACCCGCTGTGCGTGACGTCAATGAGCATAGCGACCTTCAGGTGAACTGGGGGCAACGCAAGCTGGGTCGATCCGTGGCGTTTATCCAGTTCAAGTTTGGGCCGAAGCCGTCTAGCAAATTGCTTGCTATACCAGCAGCCGCTAAGCCTAGAAAACAGGATGAAGGCGAGTTGATTGCAGGGATTCCCCGCCATGTGATTGATCAGCACGCCCGCCCGGGCGAAAGCTATTCTATGGCGGCTCAACGCCTCCATAAAATGAAGCGGGAAGGCGTTTTTTCCTGGTGATTTTTTAACGCGGGCATTGCGTTGCGCATTCATTGGAACGTGCGCTATTTAGGTCACAATAAATATTGTTCTTATGCGTTGGCAATAGGTCAAAAGCTTCTTTTCCAAAGCAATGATGACCTCGGACAGGGTATGTCTACGTGACACTTCGTGCACTACCGCCAAGCGGCATCGCTTCGCTCTTTGCTAGGCTGACCCTGCTCAGGACTACACCCCGAGCCCCCTACTATTATCAACAGTTTGTAGTATCAGAAACCTATTATGAACCGGGATACTATCGGGTCGTTATCCATTACTTTATTTTCAACTTAGATCATTAACGTTATGTTCTTTTAAGTATTGGCGTAATGCTTGATTAACACGTGTTTGCCAACCCTTACCAGTTTGTCTAAACGCTTCGATAACGTCTTGATCATAGCGAATCTTTACCGGTACCTTCCGCTCACTCTCAGGGATGGGCGGGCGGCCACGACCACGCTTGACCAAGGTATCTCCATCGTACTGGTGAGCCGCCTCAAACCATGATTCTGTGAGTTCGGGCGCATCATCGGGATCAATCCAGGTGGCTTTCGTATCGTTCTCTTTCGCGTTCATTGGCGTACCTCATGGAGATGATGCGGCGTTTCTCTCCGCGTTGTGTCCAGACGATGACGGTTACTTTTCCTGACAGCCTGCCCACCGTTATGATCCGCTCTTCACCATAATTCTGGCGGTCATCAACCATTGATAACGTCTTCCCGGCAAACACATCGGGAGCATTATTAAAGTCCAGGCCGCGATTCTTCAGGGTGTCTTGCTGCTTTCTCAGGTCGTATTCGATATCACTGCCTGGGGGCATACGTGTCTCCTTTCATACCTTATTATTGTACCCCCATAAAATAAATTAGCAACAGGCATTTTAGAGAGCAAAACTACCTAATTTGGTGGCCTCAAAAAACTCAAGATAATAAGAGTAATCTTGAGTTTAAGGCTTTTTGCCACAAAAAAACCCCGCTTTTTAGCGGGTATTTTTAGACTGAAGATAACGCTGATTATGTCCAATTTTACGGTTACTCCGCCCAGTGCGTGTTAAGCGGTCTGTGTTCAGGGTTCGCTTTATCAATCGCTGCGCCAATAGCCGCATAGGCGTGCTGATACGTCTTGTAATATTTCTGATTGCTGTAATACACATCAAAGTCGATCAGGCTGCGCACCACGGCCAGCAGCGTCTCCGGCTCGCCATCACGGGTGATTACGTCAATGGCGTCGGTCACCGATTCATCGTATACCCGTACCGCTATCTCAGCGGCGAACATCTCAGCGTCGTGTATGATTTTGCTCATTGCTCAGGCTCCCAGCGTTCCGCACCGTCATAGTCGTTACCGCCCACGGCCTTCCAGGTATTGCCTTTAGCGTCTATCGCATAAGCGCCGGGACGCTCGCTTTGCGGGTCACGCAACTCATTTTTCCAGCCATACTCTTCGCCTTGCCATGTCAGCACTACGCCACCAATACACCCTTGGTTATCGCGGCGAAACTGCTCAGCAGTTTCGGCCAGGTGCCTTGTTTTCATTGCTTCCACCATCGTTAGCCTCTCCCCTTTTCACTGTCTTTAATTGCCTTGATCATCGCACTGAACCCGTGAGGATCAGGCGTATCAGTTTCCGCTTCGGCACTTGCCCTTTCTTCTTGCGGCGGGGCTGGCAATGCCCTTAGCTGGGCCACTTCTTCACGCAGGGCCATTAGCTCTTTACGCATGGCCGCTAGCTCTTGCGCAACAGCCTGTTGCGCTTCTGCCATTTCAAACACGTCGCGCTGTTGCATTTCAGGCAATTTCTTTGGCGGTTCGCCCCACACTCTTATGAGTTCTGACAGGTCAATAACGCGGGTCCCATCGCCGCTAAAGCTGCATGACAAGCGGCCTGTTTCGATTGCGCGATGGATAGTAGAGCGAGCTTTTCCGTAAAGCCTGGCTGCCTTTGAAACGGTTAGTTGCATGGTGAAGCGCCCTGTTGCGTTTTAGCTGTTGCGCGGCTACTCAGTCGCCTGAAAACTCCATAATGCTCGTCACTTTTGGCAAGTCTTTAGCGTTACCATTTGCCAGCAAGCGCTCCACCTCTGCATTGCGTTGCCCCCACCACTCTTCACTTGGCCATTCATCCCGGCCTTGGCGGCGCAGCTCGACGCGATCCAATAGCTCTCCCAGCGTTTTCATGGCTT
>NZ_JBQSYY010000033.1:0-9788 GCF_052379785.1 Halomonas sp. 72
TGGGAGCACCGCGCAGCGGTGCCAAGTGCAGAGAGGTACCAATGGGCGTCGTTCCGCCGCCTCCCGCGGGTGCCTTGCCGTTCGTCCCTCACGGCGCGTTACCACGCGCTACATTTGCATAATCAAAGCGTTAGCTAATTTGTAGCGCGTGGTAAGCGCAGCGCACCCGCGGGAGCACCGCGCAGCGGTGCCAAGATGCAGCGAGGTGCCAACGGGCGTCGTTCCGCCGCCTCCCGCGGGTGCCTTGCCGTTCGTCCCTCACGGCGCGTTACCACGCGCTACAGTTGCATAATCAAAACGTTAGCTAATTTGTAGCGCGTGGTAAGCGAAGCGCACCCGCGGAAGTACCGCGCAGCGGTGCCAAGTGCAGAGAGACGGCAAGATGCAGAGAGGTGCCAAGGCGAATGAGGTGCCCATGGGCGTCGTTCCGCCGCCTCCCGCGGGTGCCTTGCCGTTCGTCCCTCACGGCGCGTTACCACGCGCTACATTTAAATAATCAAAGCGTTAGGTGAATTTGTAGCGCGTGGTAAGCGCAGCGCACCCGCGAGAGCACCGCGCAGCGGTGCCAAGGTGAACGAGGTACCAATGGGCGTTATTCCACAAGGCTTGCGAATGCTTCATCAGCCATTAATCCCTTGCGCTAGACCCTTGCTGCCAAGCGGCCTAGAATACGCCTCTATATAGCCTGCAATTTTGGAAACTCTGTGACTGTTACCACGCCTACATCAAATATGACGACGAATGCCAGCGCTCAACCTGCGCTTGAACAGCCGTATTTGGATCTAATGCGCACTGTGTTGGAACATGGCGTTGACCGCAACGACCGTACCGGGGTGGGCACGCGCTCGGTGTTTGGTCATCAAATGCGATTTGATTTATCACGCGGCTTTCCACTGATAACGACGAAAAAACTGCATTTGCGCTCTATCATCCATGAGCTCTTGTGGTTTCTGAAAGGCGATACCAATATTGCCTATTTACAGCAAAACGGTGTACGCATCTGGGACGAATGGGCTGATGAACACGGCAATCTTGGCCCTGTTTATGGCTATCAATGGCGCAGCTGGCCTGACCCTAAAGGAGGCAGCGTCGACCAAATTGCCAACGTATTGAAGCAAATTCGTACCACACCACAGTCGCGTCGGTTGATAGTCTCCGCCTGGAATCCTGCTCAGGTTGATGAAATGAAACTGCCGCCTTGCCACTGTCTGTTTCAGTTCTATGTAGCAAACGGGCGCCTTTCCTGCCAACTTTACCAGCGCAGTGCCGATATTTTTCTTGGCGTACCGTTCAATATTGCAAGCTACGCGCTACTGCTGGCGATGGTGGCGCAGGTAACGGGGCTTGAGCCGGGAGAGTTTATTCATACGCTGGGGGATGCACATCTCTATAGCAACCATTTTGAGCAAGCGAAAGAGCAGCTCACGCGTGAGCCGAAAGCACCGCCTCGGCTGGTGCTGAATCCTGAGGTGAAGGATCTATTTGCATTTACCTTTGATGATATCCACATCGAAGCGTATGACGCCCATCCCCATATAAAAGCCAAGGTAGCGGTATGAGCCTTACCAGCAATGAATTTGAACCTTTAGTTCCTGTTGCCATGATTGTAGCAATGTCTAAAAACCGTGTTATTGGTGTGGATGGTAAGCTGCCTTGGCATCTTCCGGAAGATCTTAAATTCTTCAAGCGTATGACTCAGGCGAAACCGTTGGTCATGGGGCGCAAAACCTACGCCTCCATTGGCAAGCCGCTGCCGAATCGGCTTAATATAGTCGTAACGCATAATAAAGAGTTCGCACCCGATGGTGTTCGAGTCTGTCACGATTTGCCCGCCGCTTTGGCACTGGCAGACCAGCAGGCAACGATTGATGCGGCTGAAGAAATTATGGTGATGGGGGGCGGAGAGATTTACCGCCAGGCGCTACCATTTGCACAGCGGCTTTACATCACAGAAGTGGATGTTGAAGTGGAAGGTGATGCTGCATTCCCCGAATTGGCAGCAGATGAGTGGCGGGAAGTGCAGCGTGTGGCTGGAACACCTGCTGATGGCAAGCCAGCGTACGATTTTGTAGTTTATGAGCGCACTGCTGACTAAAAAAGGTCAAAGGAGAAGGTATGGCCGCCAGCGTAATGCAGTTATTAGACAGCCTGGAGTCGCGCCTTGAGCAGGCTCAAAGGGAGTTGCAAGCCCTACGGCGGGAGAACGTGCAGTTAAAAGAGCAGCTCGCAACGCAAGCAGTTACGCAGCAACAAACGCTCAACGATCTAAGTGCGCCGAGTCAAAAAGCAAACACGGATGGCGTGCATGAAGGCACAGAACAGGTGACATTGGCTCAGCCTACGGTTGAGCCGCCCCGCCCAGTGTCAGCAAATTCAAATCCCGAAGCAGATGTAGCTGAAGCCCTGGCTGCTCATGATGCGCAGCCACCGTCGCCTCATGCCCTTCTAAAAGAGTGGTATAAGCGTTACCCGAATACCTTTTTCAAAGGCCACACGAAGCCCTTAAAAGTCGGTATTCATCAAGACCTGGCAGCACGTGAGCCTTGGTCAGGAAAGCTGATTCGTCGCGCCTTGGCTAATTACGTGAATTTACCGCGTTATTTAAAATCGGTACGGGAAGGGGTAGAGCGTATTGATCTGGATGGCCAGTTGGCCGGAAAGGTAGATATAGAAGCAGCTTTGCACGCTGCGGAGAAACGTAAGGCTAAACAAAAAAGAGTAGAGGCAACAGAGTGTGTACAGCACACGCCACAAGGAAAGCCTTTAGAAAAAAAGAGCGCCCACCTATCAACACTGGCGATAACGACGCAAACCATCCAGGCCAAGGGTGAAGAGGCGGATAAGGTTAGACAAGAAAAGCCGTTGAGCATGGAAGATAAATTAAAAGACCTACAGCAAAGGTTCAAAGCGCGCTGAGACCTGATTACGCTGGTGGGGTTCCTCAAAATTGCTTATTTCATAAAAAAACACTGTTTTTTTTATTGCGTTAACTGAAATCCCGGTATAGAGTTTGACGTGCGAGCATTGGACTATAACAAGGTTTGTTTGAGGACGTGCCACATACCACTGGGAAAAACCAGAGGATGAGAAAACGAGCACAGCCCGCGAGCCAACTGCTGAAGGCCCATATAAGCCCGGCAGCTACGATCGAAACAGTAAGCTAGTTAAGGAACCTATATCATGAAAAAGACACTTTTAGCGACTGCTATCATCGGTGCCCTGAGTGCCACGGCTGCCGCTCAAGCAGCTACCGTATATGACCAGGACGGCACCAAGCTGGATATCTATGGCCGTATTGGTCTGGGTGTTGAAGGCGGCGGTGTTAAGTACAACAGCAGCGGCGAGCGCATTAACCGCAGCGGTGACTTCGTAAACGTTGGTTCTCGCCTTGGCCTGCGCATGAGCCAAGCAATCACTAGCGATATGACCGCATTTGGTCGTCTTGAGTGGCGCTTTAAAGCCAACAGCCGGGAAGACGCTGGTAGCGGCTTTGACGAGCTGCGCCAGAGCTACTTAGGTGTTCAGAGCCAGCAATACGGTACTTTCCAAGCCGGTAACTTCGATAGCTTCTACCTGCAGTTTGTGTCCAGCCCGTTCGATGTTTACATCAACAATGGCCTGCACTTCGCTGGTAACGGCAAACAGTCGCGCGGCGACTCTATCGGTTACTACACGCCTGACCTGGAAGGTTTCACTGCCTTCCTGCAGCTGAAAAACTACAGCGAGCGTGGCTTGGTTGAAGGTGTAGAGACTACCGAGCAAGGTAACGTTATAGCACCGCAAGGTGGTGTTCGTTATGAGAACGGTCCTGTTACGGTAGGTCTGGGTTTTGTTGAAGACGTTCGTCGTGGCGGCGGTAACGGTGAAATGATGTACGGCCTAATCGGTCAGTACGAGTTCACTGACCAGTTCTCTGCGCGTCTTGGTTACGAAAATCGTCAAAATAATAACGACCAAGGCTACAAAGATAGCATGGGCGCGAAAGACGAAAATGGCTACAACACTGTTGGTTTAGGTGCTACCTTCACCACCGGTCCTTGGGCATTCACGGGTGACTTCTACAACATCAACCGTGACGGCCAAGACAGCAGCAAAGCCTGGTCACTGGGAAGCTACTACAAAGTTTCCAGCGCTATGGATGTGTTCCTGGAAGTTAACGATAACGATGCCAAAGCTGGCAACGACAGCACACGTCAGCAGTTTGATAACCTGACTGATGATGCATACTGGCTGACAGGCGTTCGTTACTTCTTCTAAGCCTGGTTTAATAACCTTGCTTTGAGAGTAACCTGCCTAGCAGACCTAATAGAACCGGCCTCTTTTGAGGCCGGTTTTTTTATACTTTTAAAAAGAGCTCTCGTTGGAAGATCTCAGCTAGTTAAAAAAACTGTACTGTAAGCTTTAGTCCGTTGGCGAGCGAAGAGGTTATCAATAAAGCGGAAATGCAAGTGTCGAACCTTGCTTGCTCGTGGATACGTACTAGGGTCTGTCTGAAAAGTCGACGAGCGCAGACACTTTTCAGACAGAGCCTAAAAAAGATACTTGTTCTTAACCTGTGTTAGCATAAGAAAGGTGGGTTATGATATTTGTCTCAAACTCGTGATCATAATGCTCGAAAAAAATATGCTATATAAAATATAGTGTTTAATTGCCTGTCGATAACTTTATAAAGAGTACCTATGAGTTTGGTTAAAAATCAGTTGTTAACGACATTTGCTGCGAGGGGCGTAGCTGCGGGCGGCACTTTTTTACTCTCCTATGTACTCGCTACACAAGTAAGCGTTCAGGATTTCGGTTCTTTCATGATATGTTTTTCTATTATGATTGGCTTGCAGGTGTTTGCCAGTATAGGTACTGATAGAGCAACACTGAAATTTATGGGCGTTGCACTCTCAAATAATAGTAGAAACGAAGTGCGTTGGATTTATAAGCAAGCTTTTATTATAAACCTAATAGTTAGTGCTTTATTGGCTATCTTGTTATGGTTCTTGGCACCTATCGTATCCACGTGGTTTTTTTCTAGCCATGATTTGGGTGTGGCAAGTTTAAGAATAACTGCGTTTGTTTCACCTTTGTACACCATTATTTATCTATGTAACTTTATTCTAAAGGGCTGGGGAAGAGCTAATGTTTCATGCTTGTTTGAAATAGGCTGCATCTCAATTGTGCTTAGCCTCATGATTACCATTTTTACAATGCTATTAGGGGTTACATTAAACGTTGTTCATTTAATGTCTATGTTGTCAGTTGTGCTGGCAATATATCTATCAATTGCGGTTGGGTTAGTAACAGGTGTTTATAAAAGAAGTGGTCTTCTTTCTACAAATGAGATAACGTTTAATAAAAAGTTTTATGGTAGTTTGCCTGATTTTTTATTGGTAGGTGTTATATTTTTTTATACTCAATGGGGGTTAAGCATTGTTCTAGGCCTTTTTGAAACCGAGCGTCAAGTAGCGATATTTAGCCTTGGCTTAAGAGTAGCAATGGTCGTTGGGTTTATTCTAACGGTGTACGACAGTATTTTGGGGCCTCGGTTTTCACGCTTGCATCATGAAAATGACCTACAAGCCCTAAAGTTGCTGGGGCAAAAAAGTGCTCTGCAGATGTTTTGCTTTTCACTTGTACCTTCAATTGTTTTTTTGGTGTGGCCCGAATGGATACTATCCTTTTTTGGTCCTGAGTATACCTCAGGTGAAGGTGTATTACGTATTATGGTTGTCGCTCAGTTAGTCAATGTAATGACAGGCTCGGTTGTTTTGTTTCTATTAATGACCGACAATCAGAAAGCAGCAAGAAACATTCTCGTCTATTCAGCGCTGGCGGCGGGCGCCGCTTCTGTTATTTTAATTCCAAGGCTAGGTGCGGAGGGTGCCGCATACTCACTTCTCTTATGTTTGGTAATACAAAACTTTTTAGCTGTGTATATTGTTCATAAAAGATTTGGTTTTATTATTATCGATTGGCGTGATGTTTTGAACTTCCGTAGGAAGTGTTAATTATTAACCAGGGATGCGGTGATGATCAAAATAGAAAAGCAATTCCTTTTTAAGCCAGGAGAAAATTACAGCTTTATAAATCCATACTCGCTTGGCGTGGTATGCCAATCGTTGACAACCTCAGAATGTCAGAAGATAAAGTTTCTGGCTGATGGTATTGCAATTGTTATCTATGCTCGATTGTTCAAAAAAAGAGTTATTAAGCGCACTAGTTTTGATGACACGTCCTTGGCTCCCATTGTTTTTCAGTATGCTTGTCATAATAATTTATCTATCGCTCTGATCGGAGGAACACAAGAAAATATTCGACAGGCAAAAAGTTTGCTGGAGAATAAATATCCCGGCCTAAGAATACTGTTTTCTGAGTCGGGCTATTTTGCTAATCAAGACGCCTATCAAAGCTGCCTTGATAAGGTCGTATCTGCTGATATCTTGATTGTAGGCATGGGAGCAGGAAAACAAGAACACGTGTTGCTGGATGCTCGTGCAAAGGGATGGCAGGGGACTGGCTTTACCTGTGGTGGTTATCTGGACCAGATCGTGCAAGCACGTGGCGATGAATACTATCCAAGGGTTCTAAATAAACTTCATCTTCGTTGGCTTTACCGTCTATTAAAAGAGCCGCGCCGCCTGTCAAAGCGTTACTTTAAAGACTATCCTTATTTTTTAATCAAATTTGGTAATAAAATAGAGTAATTTATGATACCCAAGAAAATTCATTATTGCTGGTTTGGTGGGCGTGAAATGTCCTCATTGTATAAACAATGTGTTGAGACATGGCGCCAAGCTATGCCTGATTTTGAAATCATGGAGTGGAATGAAAGCTCTATCGATAGTACTCACCCCTTTATCGCTTCTTGCTTGAAAAAAAAACAGTGGGCGTTCCTTTCAGACTATATGCGGATGGTAGCGTTGCGTGACCATGGCGGGGTATACCTCGACGTAGATATTGAAGCCGTTAAAAGTGTAGCGCCTCTATTAAAGCATGACTGTTTTCTAGGTTATGAAGATGAGGGTCGGCTCAATACTGCTGTATTGGGAGGTATAGCGGGCCACCATTTTTTCCGTAATGCTATTGAGCTTATTGAAAGCCGGCATCGCAGGAACAAACCTTTCCTGATAGCACCAGAAGTGGCCAATATGTGTGTGGAGAAAGATGCGTCAGGTATTGAGCTGTTACCCTGGCCTTGCTTTTATCCTTATAATCCCTATGCCAAGGCACATGATAGAAAGCAGCTTATGTATAGCTATATAGAAAACAATACTTATTTAATACACCATTGGGGAAAAGGCTGGAAGATGAGCTTTGCAGAAAGACTTAAAAGAAAAATATTTAAGTAGTTGAACGACTGTGCAAAAGGGTCTGTTTTCAGAAAACTAACTACTCAGGGAATGAGAGTTGAATGAAAAAAATCAATGTAACATTAATGTTTCTGGGAGGCTGGTTTTTTTTAAGCGGCGGAAATATTGATGACAGAATTTTATCATTTTGGCACCAGTATAGTTTGATGCTTATTATATTGGCATACTTTGGCGTTCTAATTTTCGTCAGAGGCATCGTTTTAAGCCCTTGGGTTTTTCTTTTTCCTGCCCTATTTGTCTATATGTTGGTGACTGGTGTTTTTGTTGGCGACGTGGGAACGGAAGTAATCAAGGTCATCGCTTATAGTTTTGTTGTGGTGGTGGCTGCTTTTGCTGCTAATAAACTAACATTGCTGGCGTTTCTTGAAACGCTGGTTGTGTCACTTTTTTTATTACTAATAGTCAACATTGCTGTGTCCGAATTTTTACCCCATATTGGGTTAGAGGCTGGAAAGTTTGAAGGTGATTGGAAGGGCATTTACGATCAGAAAAATGCGCTGGGAAGAGTAGGCGCACTGTTGATGGTATCCTCTATGTTACTAATGTTTTATAGTAGGGATCGAGCTATACAACTGTATTCTCTTTTTGCCTTGGTATCTGCTGTCATTGTCACCTTGAATACTGGGTCACGCACTGGCCTTGCTACAGGAGTGTTAGTTGCTTTAATTACGTTTGCGTTCGGCTTAGTATATTACGTACTGAAAAGCAACTATTTATATAAAAAGGCATTTATAACGATCCTGGCTGCAGAGTTCCTAATAGCTTCTTTGCTTATTGCTATGAATATAGAAGTGATTGATTTGTTTTCAGGGCATGATGGGATTAGCATTTATGGTGATTTTTTGTCTCTAACGGGACGTCTTACTATTTGGGACTTTGCGCTCACGCATATAAATGGCGTGCATTTTTGGTTTGGTTATGGATTGGATGGCTTTTGGACAAAGGAAAATTTTTACTTGTTTGGCCCGATTCAGGGGATGGGCAATTTTTTTCCAGAAGATGCTCATAACGGCTATATTGATATCGTTGTTCAGGGTGGCTTTTTGGGGGTGGTTTTATATGGGATTATATTTTATTTAATTATGAAGAAATTCGTAAAGAATGATAATTTTGGATTTAAAGAAGTGATCGTTTGCTTCGCGTTTTTAATGCTTTTTTTGATCTCAAATATAACTGAATCCTACACAACAAAATCCACTAATATAATTGGTTTTCTATTTGTGTATATATCAGCCTTTATTTTTTTCAACGATAGCGATGGCAAGAAAATTCACGTTTTCCCTTTGGGGTATGTTAAAAAATATCTTAAATGGAATGGTGAATAAATGGGTGGCGCAACTAATCGGCAAAAAACAGGTATAGCCTTCTCAGGGCGCTTCCCATCACAAGTTATATTTCCAGTGCTTGATATACTGATTATTTTTCTCTGTGGGGTAGGCGTCTATCTTGCGAGATTTGGCACTATCGCTTTGCATGAACGATATGCTCTCGCATTAACATGCATATCGTTAATAGTCTTAATGGTTAATAGCTCAACAGGTAGCTACAAGCGTTGGCGCGTATTTTCCACCATAGATTTACTTAGTAAGCTACTTTTCGTATGGCTAGGCGTAGGTATTTTTGTCACGTCGATTATCTATTTTGCCGATGCATCAGAACGTTACTCTCGGTTATGGGTGGGGTTCACGCTACTGAGCTCCTTTATTCTGGCCGCATGCGCCAGAGTGCTTGTACAACAGGGCTTGCGCAGGCTTCCTCTTCGTGGAGGAAGTCGGCGACCCATATTTTTAGTGGGGCCGGGCCAAAATGTACTTAAAGTCGCTAAGGGAATGCGGGCAGCCGCTTGGGAAGGACACTCTATCGTGGGTGTAGAGCGTTTTCATACAACGTTAACCCCTAGTGACGATCAGCTGAAAAACATATCGGCCAGGATAGGCCGCTCTGGCGCCGCTGAAATATGGATTTGTGCTCCGCTGGAGATGGGTGAAACAGTACATGCTCTGTTTTATGCGCTCAGGAACCATACCGAGGATATTCGACTAATTCCTGACTTTAAAGATATGCGTTTGCTGAATCATCGTACTAGCGAAATGGCTGGGCACTTGGTGATTGACCTGAGTGTGTCGCCCATAAATGGCATGGCACGTTTTTCTAAACGTGCTGAGGACATTGTGTTGGGTACACTCATTACGCTTCTGATTTTGCCGGTATGCGCCGTTATCGCTGTGATCATTAAGATGACATCGTCAGGGCCTGTCTTGTTTAAACAGTACAGAACTGGCTCAAGCGGTAAGATTTTTAAAGTATATAAATTTCGCTCAATGAAGGTTCATAAAGAGAAGCGGGGGGTCGTGACCCAAGCGACCAAAGGAGACAGTCGCCTTACGCCGATAGGTGCTTTTCTGCGTAAAACCTCATTAGATGAATTAC
>NZ_JBQSYY010000034.1:0-9235 GCF_052379785.1 Halomonas sp. 72
GCGCAGCGCACCCGCAGCGGCGGCCCGGCGCGGGAGCAGCGCGCAGCGGTGCCGGGGTTGATTCTGTGCCTTTAGGCGTCGTACCGCCGCCATTCGCGGGTGCCTTGCCGTTCGTTCCTCACGGCGCGTTACCGCGCGCTACGATATGTGCAGCCATCTGAGGGGATTCTTGTAGCGCGTGGTAAGCGAAGCGCACCCGCAGCGGCGGCCCGGCGCGGGAGCAGCGCGCAGCGGTGCCGGGGTTAATTATGTGCCTTTAGGCGTCGTACCGCCGCCATTCGCGGGTGCCTTGCCGCTCGTTCCTCACGGCGCGTTACCGCGCGCTACGATGTGTGCAGCCATCTGAGGGGATTCTTGTAGCGCGTGGTAAGCGAAGCGCACCCGCGGGAGCAGCGCGCAGCGGTGCCGGGGTTGATTCTGTGCCTTTAGGCGTCGTACCGCCGCCATTCGTGGGTGCCTTGCCGTTCGTTCCTCACGGCGCGTTACCACGCGCTACGACGTGTGCAACCATCTGTTAGGTGATTCTCGTAGCGCGTGGTAAGCGCAGCGCACCCGCGGGAGCAGCGCGCAGCGTTGCCGGGGTTGAATGCGGTGGCACATCCGGGCGTCGTACCGCCGCCATTCGCGGGTGCCTTGCCGTTCGTTCCTCACGGCGCGTTACCACGCGCTACGATGTGTGTAGTCATCTGGGGGATCCTTGTAGCGCGTGGTAAGCGCAGCGCACCCGCGGGAGCAGCGCGTAGCGGTGCCGGGGTTGGTTATGTGCCTTTAGGCGTCGTACCGCCGCCATTCGCGGGTGCCTTGCCGTTCGTTCCTCACGGCGCGTTACCACGCGCTACGATGTGTGCAGCCATCTGAGGGGATTCTTGTAGCGCGTGGTAAGCGCAGCGCACCCGCGGGAGCAGCGCGCAGCGTTGCCGGGGTTGAAATGCGGTGGCACAGCCGGGGCGTCGTACCGCCGCCATTCGCGGGTGCCTTGCCGTTCGTTCTTCACGGCGCGTTACCGCGCGCTACGATATGTGCAGCCATCTGGGGGATTCTTGTAGCGCGTGGTAAGCGAAGCGCACCCGCAGCGGCGGCCCGGCGCGGAAGCAGCGCGCAGCGGTGCCGGGGTTGAAATGCGGTGGCACAGCTGGGCGTCGTACCGCCGCCATTCGCGGGTGCCTTGCCGTTCGTTCCTCACGGCGCGTTACCGCGCGCTACGATATGTGCAGCCATCTGAGGGGATTCTCGTAGCGCGTGGTAAGCGCAGCGCACCCGCGGGAGCAGCGCGCAGCGCGCAGCGGTGCCGGGGTTGATTATGTGCCTTTAGGCGTCGTACCGTCGCCATCCGTGCGCAGCCACCTGACGGTGATTCACGTTAAAGCGCTAATCACGAAGGCTCATGATTCGCCATTGGCGCTGTTCGGCTACCTGGCGAAGGGTGTCGTCCGGGTCAACGGCTACGGGGTGATCAACCTCTTCAAGCAGTGGCAGGTCATTATGTGAGTCGCTGTAGAACCAGGCGCCGTCCAGCGTAAAATCCTTGTCTTCTAACCATTCATGCAAACGGGTAATTTTGCCTTCCCGATAACTGGGGGTGCCGGAGGCGCGCCCGGTATAGCGACCATTCTCCATTTCCGGGTTAACCGCGATCAAATAATCAACGCCCAAGCGCTCAGCAATGGGAGCGGTAATAAAATGGTTGGTCGCGGTCACAATAAGCAGTGTGTCGCCCCGGGTGCGGTGCCGCGCCAATAACTCTTCGGCCTTGGAAAGAATATGCGGTTCTATCTTGCTGGCCATAAATTGCTGATGCCAAGCCGCTAACTGTTCAGGTGTGTTGTCCGCTAACGGCTTAAGTGCCACTTCCAGAAACGCCGCCATATCCAGCGTGCCCGCCTTGTAATCGGCCATAAAACGCTCGTTGGCTTCGCGATAGGCGACGGGGTCTACGGCGCCTTGCTCGAGCAAAAACTCACCCCATGCATGATCGCTGTCGATGGATATCAGCGTATTATCCAGATCGAAAATAGCCAGGCTCACGGCGCTCCCCTTATGGTCGATTGTCGTTTGAAATTTATAGGTATGAACGGCAAAACAAAGGGGCGGATTATCGCAGAGTCCTTGGTTCTTTCCCACCCGAGCCGCGCACGTGTTCACGACTTGGCGTTATATTGTATTGATACGCTTGTCGCCCTTGTGGAAAAATGGGGATAACTGAAAATTTAATAAGGTGATGTCCGTGATCGACGCTGACGGCTTTCGCCCCAATGTTGGCATTATCATTGCCAACAGCCAGGGGCAGCTGCTTTGGGCGCGTCGTGTAGGACAGAATGCGTGGCAGTTTCCCCAGGGAGGCATTAACGCAAGCGAAACACCGCAACAGGCTCTTTTTCGTGAGCTTTTTGAGGAAATCGGCCTAACCGCCGATGATGTTGATATTATCGCCTGTACCCGGGGATGGCTGCGCTACCGTCTACCACGACGCATGATTCGTACCCATTCACGGCCAGTGTGTATTGGCCAAAAACAGAAATGGTATTTGCTAAAAATTCGCTGTCAGGAAAATCGAATTTGTATGACGGCAACGCCCAAACCTGAATTCGATGGCTGGCGGTGGGTGAGCTATTGGTACCCACTCGGGCAAGTGGTACCGTTCAAACGAGAGGTGTATCGGCGCGCGCTAAGAGAGCTTTCTCCCCGCGTTCAGCGCTTGGCACAAGATGATGAAAAATAACGTGCTCCACGGCTCTGGATGAGCGGTGAAAGTCTGTCGAAAAGATCCTCAGCGAGGCAAACAATGTGAAAAGTAAAACGTCCATGCTTGAGGTATTGCGTCGTGTTATTCAGGAAGTAAACGGTGCACGCAACCTGGACGCCGCGCTGTCGACGATGGTGCGTCGTATCCGCAAGGCCATGCAGACCGATGTGTGCTCATTCTACCTTTATGATAAAGAGCTTGAGTCGCTCGTTTTAATGGAAACGATTGGTCTGCGTACTCAAGCGGTAGGGCGCGTTGTGCTGCCGTTAGGGGAGGGGTTGGTGGGCCAAGTGGCCAAGCGCAGCGAGCCCTTGAACTTGGAAGATGCGCGGCTTCACCCTCATTTTCGCTATTTTGAATCGACCGGTGAGGAACGCTACTCCAGTTTTCTAGGCGTGCCGATTATTCACCAGCGCCATATGCTGGGTGTGCTGGTTGTTCAGCAGGCTGAAAAACGCCGCTATGATGATCAAGATGAAGCCTTCCTGGTCACCATGGCCGCTCAGTTGGCAGGCGTGCTGGCTCATGCGCTGGCAACGGGCAACCTTGCGCGGCCTGCCTTGCCGGGCGGGCAGACCATGTTTAAAGGGGTCGCAGCGTCGCCCGGTGTTGCCATGGGCGAGGTGGTCGTTATTACGCCACCGGCTGACCTTAATAGCGTGCCAGACCTAATCCCCAATAATGAAGCGTATGAAATTGCGCGTTTAAAAGAGGCGATCGGTAAAACTCGCGATGAAATTCGTGCAGCGGCCGAGCGTCTAGTCAATCGAATCTCCTCCCAGGAGCTGGCGCTTTTTGATGTTTACCAACAAATGTTGGGTGAAGCAGCCCTTTCTGAAGAGGTTGAAAAGCGTATTCGTGAAGGGCAGTGGGCGCCGGGTGCACTTGCCGATGTAGTGCGACGCCACGTTCAATATCTGGAGCGGGTAGATGACGATTATCTCCGCGAGCGCGCTGCGGATATTCGTGATTTAGGCCGCAGGGTGTTGGCCCATTTGCAAGAGGGGGCGCCTTCAACGCCTGAAACCTACCCCGATAATGCCATTTTAGTGGGCGATGAAATTAGTGTCGCCATGTTGGGTGAAGTGCCGCGAGAGAAGCTCAAAGGGTTGGTTTCTGTGCGAGGTTCAGGTACATCGCACGTTGCCATTGTCGCCCGTGCTATGGGGATCCCCACGGTGCTGGGCATGATGGATTTACCCTTGCCACGCTTAAGTGGCGCACCGGTCGTGTTGGACGGTCACCGTGGACGGCTGTTTGTTCGTCCATCGGCTGAGTTGACGTCGCGTTATGAAAGCTTAATTGCGGATGAACAAGCGTTAAGCGAGCTTCTGGAGCATGAGCAGGACCTGCCCAGTACGACCCCGGATGGTCATGAAATGCCGCTGATGGTCAATACGGGGCTGGCCGTAGACGCCACCACACTGCTCAAAAGCCGTATTGCGGGTGTGGGGCTTTATCGTACGGAAGTGCCGTTTATGATTACGGAGCGCTTCCCTGGCGAACAAGAGCAGATGCGCATGTATCGCGAGCAGCTGGAAGGGTTTGCGCCCTTGCCCGTGGTGATGCGGACGCTGGATATTGGTGGCGATAAAGACCTGCCTTACTTCCCCATTGAAGAGGCTAATCCTTTTCTAGGCTGGCGCGGGATGCGGGTAACGCTGGATCATCCTGAAGTGCTCATGGTGCAGCTGCGTGCCATGCTGAAGGCTTCTCATGGTTTAAACAACCTCTCTGTGCTTTTCCCGATGATTACCAATGTTGAGGAAGTGGATGAGGCGCTGCGACTATTGGATCGCGCGATTATTGAACTGGGGGAAGAGGACATCATCATAAAGCGTCCCAAAGTGGGCGTGATGATTGAGGTGCCAGCGACTATTTATCAAATGGATGCGCTGGCAAAGCGGGTCGACTTTTTCTCTGTGGGCAGTAACGATCTCACCCAGTATTTGCTGGCGGTTGACCGTAACAATGCACGGGTTTCCAGCCTTTATGATGCAATGCATCCGGCACTGTTAGGCGCCCTGCAGGAGCTTTCCCAGGATGCCAAGCGGCTTAATAAACCCATTTCGTTATGCGGCGAACTGGCTGGTGACCCCGCTGGGGCGCTGTTATTAATGGCCATGGGGTTTAACGCGCTTTCAATGAACGCCCCCAGTTTACCCAAAGTGCGTGCGGCCATTCGGCGCGTGACACTTCAGGATGCCAAAGCACTGCTGGCTGAGATCATGGATCTGGACACGCCTTTCCAGGTACACGAGCATCTCAATAAGCGCATGGACGAGTGGCAGCTTTCGCACCTGTTGCCTCCACGCGATTAACGCTGCTGCCTCACGATATGGCCAGGGTCGTTTCGCCTTTGAAACGACCCATGGGCCCAAAGCGTTGCTCGGTGATGTTTATATGGCCTTGGTGATCAAGCGTTAACCAGCTTGTGGCGCGCGTGCCGTAAGTCTCGCCCAGAATAAACGCGGCAGAAAGCCTTCGCTCTAGCGCAAGCTCAACCCCTGTTTTGGGTAGCTGGGCGTCCGGCGCTTGTTGGGTGTTATGCAGCGCTTGGTCCAAAGGAGAGCGCCAGTTATCCGGCGAGCTTTGCGCTAGTGCTTCTCGCACGCTTTGCACTTTTGGCCAGGGAGTGTTCAATTCCGCATTGGAAAGGCCATGCACGCCGGGCGGCACATCGCTGAGCGTAATGCCGTGCTGGCCATGATGGAGATACCAAAGCCGGTCGGTGGTGGCGACTAACAAATTAAACCCTGCGTAGCGTTGAGCTTTACGGTGAGCAAGGTCGGTTAGCCACTGCTCAATATTGTTGCACTGGAGTGCATTGGCGACAAGTTCGCCCCGGCTGGGCGCATCGGGAGGTGTCATCATCGCAAGGTCGCGTACATTGGTAAGCGCCGCGACTCTACCGCCTCGTGTGGCAGCAAGCCATGAGCCGCCTGCTTCAAGGTCGCGCCCGCCTAAAAGGGCGGGGGCGTCATCCCAATAGCCTAAAGGCGCCGTTGGCCGGACATGAAGTTCATCACGATTACCTGCCAAGCGTAAGGGCAGCGCTGTGCCAGGTTGCCAGGCGAATGCCATCAAGCACATAGTGAGTCCTCAGCATTGGTCATTATCGACACGCTCAGCATGACAGCTTAAGGGCATAGTCGTACACTTGTGCGAGTAACGTAACACTCATCATCTCATCGGGGTGAATTGTCTCTAGCCAATCAGGAAGGCGCGAACGCATGCAACGCAATCGCGAAGAGCATTTCTGGAACATCATCGTTTGGCCTACTCTCTGGCCAATGTTACTTATTCAGGCCGCGCTAGTCGTGCTGTGCATGCTGGTTGGGCTCGCCGTTTGGTGGATGTCGCCTACACAGGCGCCATGGAGTACCACCTTGTGGGTGGCGCTTGCACTGCTATTGGGCAGCTCCATGAATGTATCTGCCTTTCTGATGCTGGTTAAAGTACGTACAAAACAGAAAGAAGCCTATTTTATACAGGAACTGGACGAGCTTGAACGGCATAGTGAGTCGCTGCGGTTTAGTGTCTTGCAAATGTTACCTGACAAAAAGCACACGATACCTGAACTCAACAGGGCGCCTGTTCGGCCGCTGAGACGCTTGGCCCAAATGAATGAAATGTTTTCAGGGCTTGGGCGCTATATTGAAAGCGCTCAGCGATCACGCCACCCCACCGAGCAAGTAAAAGAAGATCAGGCACTGTTGGATGATATTCATCATCAACAGCAGCAGCTAAAGCAGCTTGTTGCCGGGCGTGACCGGGCGCGAGAAGAGTCACGTTTAAAATCAGGTTATTTAACACTGCTTCAGCGTGAAACTGATGACCTGGATGAGCAGTTAGGACGCATCCTGGAAAGTGACGAGTGTTCGCAGTGTCGTCGTCAGGTCGTGGATATCCGTGAGCACTTGGCTGATGTGCGCACGCTGCTGACCAATCTGGTTTATCAACGTGTTAATGAGAACGACGTAACACCTGCCAATACAGTACCAAACCACGTTTTACGCGTTCTTGTGGTTGATGATGGTCCGGTTAACCTGATGCTGGCGCGGCAAATGCTGGAAGTTCACGAGTTAGAGGTCGAGGGCGTAAGCAGTGGCGAGCAAGCGCTTGAGCGCCAACAATCTACCTCGTTTGATTTAGTCTTTATGGATATTTTTATGCCTACTCTTGATGGTTTGGAAACCACCCGGCGCTGGCGGGCGTATGAACAGGCAAGCGGAAAGCGCCCTAGCATCCTGATTGCGCTAACGGCCAATGCGGACAATGCAGGCATTGCCGAGTGCAAAAAAGCAGGTATGAATGACTTGCTCACCAAGCCTTATCAACCTGAAAAATTACTGGGCATGATTTCCAAATGGCTGCCCGATAGCCCACACAAGGCATCTGGCCAATGAGTGTGATGACTATCTTGTTGGGTTACTTAGCCTTGGGCGCGGCTGCAGGTACGATGGCGGGGCTTTTTGGTGTCGGTGGTGGGCTTATTATCGTTCCGGTACTGGTTTTTGCATTTGGCCTGCAAAACATACCGCCAGAGATCACCATGCATCTTGCCGTAGGCACGTCGTTGGCCACTATTGTCATCACCGGGGCCTCTTCTGCGCTGGGGCATTTTCGTCAAGGAAGTGTTTCTCGCCCCTGGTTTTTAGCGCTGCTCCCGGGCTTGATGGTGGGCGCCATTGGCGGCGTGTTTATTGCGGGGAGTCTCTCGGGCGGCGTATTGGGCACGCTCTTTGGCATCTTTGTTCTGCTGTTAGCAACCAAGATGGTTTTTGGTCTATCGCCCAAGCCTGGCTCTATTGCCCCAGGCAAATTTGCGATGGTCGTGGCCGGCGGTATAGTAGGCGCCATATCCGCTTTATTTGGCATCGGCGGCGGCGCAATGACAGTACCATGGTTGTCTCGGTGTGGGGCTACCATGACACAAGCCGTAGGTACCTCTGCTGCGTGCGGGCTGCCTATCGCATTAGTGGGCGCCATTACCTTTATGGTAATGGGGTGGGGGCATCCGCTGTTGCCTAACTGGGCTACCGGGTTTGTGATGTGGCCTGCTTTTTTCGGCATTGTCGTCACCAGCGTACCGTTTGCGCGTGTCGGTGTTCGCTTGGCCCATGTGTTACCTGCTCATGTATTAAGGTTATGCTTTGCGCTGCTGTTGGCTGTGGTCGGTCTGCGCTTCGTTTTGGCTTAATTAGGGTTTGTACGAAAAGTCGCTGAGCGAAGGCCAGGCAAGGCAAAAATCAGCGAAAAAACGGACCGAGCTCGCGTACGAGTTTACATGTGTAAATGAGTATTTTGATCGGACTCGCGCACGAGCTGATTTTTAACGCCGCATGGCCGAGCGCAAGCAGTTTTCGTGCAAAGCCTAGTGTAGTAATGGTCTAAGTGACTTTCTTCCTCCTCCGTAATTAGAGTATTTCAATGATGAATTACCCAGCAATTGACCCTGTGGTGTTCTCCCTTGGGCCGCTTCAAGTGCATTGGTACGGCCTTATGTATGTCGTGGGGTTTATCGCCGCGTGGTGGTTGGGCTGTCGGCGAGCTTCTCGGATAGGGCTTACTAAAGACGATATTGGTGACCTGATCTTCTACTGTGCAATAGGTGTGGTCGCTGGTGGACGGCTGGGGTATGCACTTTTTTACGGCTTAGGACAGTGGTCGGCTGACCCTCTATGGATCTTCCGTGTGTGGGACGGCGGCATGAGCTTTCATGGCGGATTGCTCGGTGTGCTGTTGGCAGCCTGGTGGTTTGCACGCCGCAAGCAGCTTGCCTTTTTTACCCTGACGGATTTTATTGCCCCACTGGTACCCATTGGCTTGGGCGCTGGTCGAGTAGGCAACTTTATTAACCATGAGCTTCCCGGACGAGTAACATCGTTGCCGTGGGGAATGCCGTTCCCCGGGATGGGGCCAGAGCCACGCCATCCCTCAGCGCTTTACGAAGCCCTGCTTGAGGGGTTGGTGCTGTTTGTGATTTTGTGGTGGGTATCTGCCAAGCCCCGCGCGCGAGGGTTCATTTCAGGGCTGTTTTTACTCGGCTACGGCGCATTCCGCTTCCTGGTGGAATTTGTCCGCATGCCCGACGCGCATATTGGCTATCTTGCATTCGGATGGGTCACCATGGGAATGTTGCTGACGGTGCCCATGATCGCACTAGGATTAGTCCTTATGGCATGGTCACGCTCGCAACCGGTGGATGCCAAGGTTTAAACGTTAGTAGTGAAGTAAGTGCCAAAGCAACGACGCGTTACACCCGAAGAATCAAAAGGTTAGATGGATTTGTAGCGCGTGGTAAGCGCAGCGCACCCGCGAGAGCGCCGCGCAGCGGTGCAGGGGTAAGGGTGCAAGGGTAAAGGAGGTGCCAAGGCGAATGAGGTGCCCATGGGCGTCGTTCCGCCGCCTCCCGCGGGTGCCTTGCCGTTCGTTCCTCACGGCGCGTTACCACGCGCTACATCTGAATAATCAAAGCGTTAGGTGAAA
>NZ_JBQSYY010000035.1:0-8431 GCF_052379785.1 Halomonas sp. 72
GCCGTCAAAACCGTTCTTTGCGCTGTTCACTGAAAGCTATGTCACTTCTACCTCACCGTCTGGTGCGTGCATACCTTGTTGACGACACGCCACATGGGAAGTATCGCCAGGCTGTTTCGGTACAGGGCATTGTGTCTCTTTCCCCGATCATCGGCCTTTTTGTTTTCTTTTTCTGGCGGGCATTTGCGGGTGTCGGTATCGAATGGATCATGCCGTCGATTCTTGCTCTGGCAGTTGGCGGGGTCTTTATGGCCATCTCTACGGCTGGAAGATATGTCAGGAAGGGAGGGATGCGGCGTTTCATTGGCTTGCAGCTATACGCCCTTTTCTGTTGGCTCCTGACGGCCTCTGTCGTGTTTTCTACCCCCTACCTGCTACCTTGGGCCGCCTGATGCCTTCAGGCTCTCACAAAGGCTTACAGCCCCCTTTTTGGGGGTTTTTTGTTTTTGCCTAGAAATCCGGTGTTCCGCTGGCCTGTCTGATCATTTCCTGCGCGTACTCTGCCAAGGTACTTTTCATTCCAGAGGAATACTCATGTCAAAAGCTACATCTTCGGCCACAGGCGACCGTCGCACGATGCACCTTGCGCTTGGCGGTATTATCGGCAGCGGATTGCTGGCAACACTTGCATTCGGTTTGCTGCTGAACGCCCAGACTGAAACGGCTGATCAACTCCAACAGACCAATGCGAAACTGTCTGACCTTGCCGATGCCATCAACACTTCCTCTGGACAGCAAACGCGTAACACTGACCTGGTGGCCGCCGTTGATCAGGTGATGCAGCAGCGAGCGCAGGCCGAGCAAGAGGCACAGCGCCAGGCATTGTTAGAGGGGTATGACAATGCCCCTACCGATTTGGAAGACGATACGCCCTGGACATACGGGGATGCTGACGCTCGCTTCACGCTGTACACCTATTCCGATCCCAACTGCCCGTACTGCCGTCAGTTTCACAATACTCCCAAGCAACTTGTTGATAGCAGTCAGGGCGTGATGAAGGCTCAGTACCATCACATGACGATCATGGATGCCAACTCGACCACCCAAGCATTGGCGAGTGAGTGTGCAGGCCGTCTCGGTGATAATCAGCATTTCTGGGCGCTTAACGACTATATCTACGAGAATCATCAGGTGCGCGAAGCGGGTTTGCTCGATGTAGCTGAAACGATGGGTTTTGATCGTTCAGCGTTTCGTCAGTGTATGCAAAGCAGCGATGTA
This sequence comes from Halomonas sp. 72, assembly GCF_052379785.1. NCBI lineage: Bacteria > Pseudomonadati > Pseudomonadota > Gammaproteobacteria > Oceanospirillales > Halomonadaceae > Halomonas > Halomonas sp. 72. The sequence goes on from NZ_JBQSYY010000035.1 coordinate 1,219, forward strand.
CAACGCCATGTGGCTGTTCTTGGGCGTGAAGCACAATCAGAAGGTGTTACGGGTACGCCGACATCGTTTTTGATCGACAACGAAACGGGAGAGGAAGTCCGTTTGTCTGGGGCGCAGCCGCCAGGAGCCATCATTTCGGCATTAAGGGGCATGATCGAGCAGGAGAGTGCGGAGGCAGGAACAGCCAACGGCCAACCCGCTGAACAGGAAGGTTAATTATGCTCCCCATTTCCCCGATTGCGATTGCCATTGGTGTCGCCCTCTTTCTGGCCAGAACGAACCTGGCAGGCTTGATAGGCGGTGCAGTGCTGGGGATGGCATTGATGCACCTTTGGCCGGAATACTTTATGCCCGTTTATACCTGGGTCGGCGGCTTGTTGGATTCGCTGGGCATTGGGGACTGGCTGGACGCGTCCAATCAGTCTGCTCCCGTGACGCCCGATGCCGAGTAAAACGCCCCATTCACCTAATGACTGACGCCCTTTTGAGGGCGTTTTTTTTGGAGCGGAACATGCTTCCATATCTAGCATTGCCAGCGATGGCACTTGGGCTCGCGCTGACAATTCCGCCTGCCCTGGGAACGGCGAAAACAGTTATCTCCTCCGGCGATACTGTGTCGGATTCGACAAACCACCACAACGTCCAGATCGTCGTGAGCCACGACTGTCAGCGTGCCTGGTGTCCCGATATTAGGGATCGTTTACAGATAGAGGTACAAGCAGCTCATTATCGGCCAGACCGACACCTTGCAACGATCACAGTTGAACCGCTAGAACGACATGGACGTTTTGCCGAGCCCCGACGACGACTCGATGTTTTGACAGCGGGCGGTCAAGGGAATATGCCGCCAGGCGCGCCAGCACCCTGGGTCAATGCCGAGCTTTTGTCGGGTGCCTCATCAGTGAAACCTACAGAATCGACGCATCGTACCCCTTGGCGGACGTTACCAGACTGGATGCCCCCTTCATCGCTTTCACAATGGAAGTCGGCTAACTCGCAAACCTTGATAGACTCAGCAGACAAAAAAACACAAGGATGGCTTCCTAGATTAAATAACGCTGTTGAGCATTATATAAACCCTTTGGTTGAAAAAGTGCGTTATGTCATTAGTAAAGAAGGCGATGGCTCATGACATCGTTCTGCAAATGTTCTTATCTTCGGTCTTTACAAGGCATAGCGAATTTTTTATGTGCTTTTTTGCACAACACAGCTTTTTTAGCTGGCTTTATTTTATTGAGTATTTTTAGTGCTTTTTTACCTTTAATAATTCTTTGGGCTGTTTATAGCGTTTTTGCACATATTTCTTCTTGGTTGTTCGCCGCCGGTGTTCGTCCTGCATGGCCAGAGATTGACTGGGTGCCGCTATCCCAAAATACGTTGATTCATCTCGCCCTGGTGATCGCGTGGGGGCTGCTGTGTCTTTTGGTTTGGAATGGGGCGAAGCAAGCGATGAGACACCGCAAACGACAGTTGCAGCGTTTGGCCAAGGGGAGATTGGTTAAGGTATCGGCAGACCATCCTATCGCGCTCTATACACAACGTCTGTGCAAGCAACATCGTATCCGATGCCCACACCTTTGGGCCGCCGAGAATGCCTATGTGGTTGCTTTTGTCGTTGCGCCGCCAATAAGAAAATCTCACTTGGTACTGTCAGCGGGTGTTTTGCAGTTGCCGTCGGACATATTGCGCTGGGTGATCGCTCACGAAGTCGGCCATCTGGTTCATGGGGATGCCCGCCATGTGTTTGCCTGGCAGCGCTTTCTGGACAGCGTGCTTGCTTGGCAGCGCCTACGCTTGAAGGTCGTGAAATGGCTTGTTCGGCTATGTTACTGGATACCGCTAGTAGGCCATCCTCTTTGCCGCTTGTTGGTTGGTTTTGAGCGTCTATTCCAAAATTTGGATAAAGCTGGCAGACAGCTCGGTGGTGCAGCTTACGAGGCGTTGACACTTTGGGCGTCACGGCGTAGTGAATTTCGCGCTGACGCCTTTGCAGCGTCACAGGAAGGTGCAGAGCCAGGCATCGCGCTGTTCAGATCGCTGGCAGCGGCTTCCACGTTTGAGCCTTTGCAGCGGCCTATCTGTCTTCGCACACATCCGACGCACCACGAGCGTGTGAAGGCGCTTAAACGTTTTAACTCATAACCTCATAACCTCATTCTTTTATTTGAGTTTATGACCATTTGATAAAATCCCCATTTCTTCATAAGCTCAGATAAGGTTCCTACACGATGGCGGAGATACAATGCACGTTATTGCGGTTTTAAATCAGAAAGGCGGTTCGGGTAAGACGACGATTGCAACGCACCTGGCTACTGCGCTGATGATGGCAGGACATGATGTACTGTTGGTTGATTCAGACCCCCAAGGCAGCGCCCGTGATTGGGCAGCGGTTCGTGAGGATCAGCCGGTGCCGGTAGTCGGCATTGACCGTCCAACCATAGGGCGTGATTTGAAAAACCTGGCTCGCAAAGAATTTGTGGTGATTGATGGCGCGCCACAGGCAGCCGATCTGGCAGCGTCTGCCATTAAGGCAGCAGATTTTGTGCTGATTCCGGCACAACCAAGCCCGTACGATATTTGGGCGACAGCTGATCTTGTCGAGTTGGTGAAGCAGCGTATTGAGATCACTGACGGCAAGATGCAAGCGGCGTTTGTTGTCTCCAGGGCGATCAAGGGGACGCGGATAGGGTCGGAAGTCACCAATGCACTTAACGAATATGAGTTGCCGGTGCTTGAGAGTCGGGTTACTCAGCGGGTTATCTACCCCACGACGGCCGCAACAGGTACAACGGTCTTCGACCAAGACCCTGACGGCCCCGCATCTATTGAAATCAACGCATTGATGAACGAGCTGAAAGCAAAGCTCATTTGAGGTTTTGGGGCTTTGATCAATTGAGTTTTTACGTTAATGCGGCAATAATGATTTGAAGTTATGATTTTTTGAGGTTGTTGAGATGACCAAAGGTGTACTTAGTGCTGGACGCCCAAGCGCGAAAGCAGACAAGCGAAAAGAAGCGACGTTAGCGAGCCTGGCAGACAGACCGGCCAAAAAACGGGTCAACATTGATCTGACGTATGAAGAACATCAGCGGTTGAAGATATACGCGGCTCAGAATGGCATGACCATCAAGGATATCCTGCGTGAACAAATTGATAAGTTGATCGACGGCGATCAAGCGTGAAAGTGTTTTTATTCATTGCATCAAAACCTCATTTGAAGAAAAGCCCATCGGGTTTTTTGAGGTTGACTGATCAGGAGAGGGCGGATGTCTGACAGGTTCTCACGACTTGATCGGCTTAAAGAGCAGCTGGATCAGTATCGACCGCTGCCTCATGCCGTTGTCCGCAACCTACATGAATCGCTGGTTTTGCAATGGACTTACCATAGCAACGCCATCGAAGGGAATACGCTCACGCTCAAGGAAACCAAGGTCGCTCTTGAAGGTATTACGGTGGGTGGAAAAACCCTGCGAGAGCACTTTGAGGTTATTAACCATCGAGAAGCGATTTGGATGGTTGAAGACTGGGTTAAGCAGCGTGAGCCTCTATCCGAATGGTTGATCAAATCGCTGCACCAGCTGGTACTCAAAAACGTCGACGATCAGAATGCCGGAGCGTATCGCCAGGTCAATGTCATGATATCAGGTGCCGAGCACCGGCCACCTGAAGCCTACAGGGTTCCTCAGGCGATGAGCGATTTTCTTCATTGGTATCATCAAGAGGCTGGCACTTTGCACCCCATTGAGCGAGCTGCCCGTTTGCATGGTGAGTTCGTCAAGGTTCACCCTTTCGTTGATGGGAATGGGCGGACATCGCGGCTTCTGATGAATTTCGAGCTGATGAAAGCAGGGTTCCCTGCCGCTCTGATCAAGGTAGAGCAGCGGTTGGCTTACTACGAAGCACTGGATACTGCCCATTGCACCGGCAACTACGATCTTTTTGTCGACTTGCTTTGTGACAGCGTGGAAAACAGCTTTGAGCCTTACTGGTGGGCGCTGGGCATTAATAGACAGCCGGACAGCAAATGAGGTTTTGATGATAGTATCAAACAAGGTTTTGAGGTTGTCCGCTTTTGGTGCCTTGATGATTTCATCATTGTCTGTCCATGCTGACGTTGCCATCGCAACCTGGAACATTAACCACTTGGGCTGGAACAACGACAAGGACTTAGCGATTTTAGGTGAGATAGGTAACAGTTTCGATTTGCTCGCAGTGCAAGAGGTCATGAGCGAAGATGGCGCTGAAAATTTGCATCTGTCGTTGGAGCAAGCATCAGGTGAACCTTGGGGATACGTGATGAGTCACCTGATCGGGCGCAGTAGCTATAAAGAGGCGTATGCGTTCTTCTGGCGAGAATCAGAGGTGTCAGCATCGGGTGGGGACGCTGTGTTTTTCGACGGTGCGGACGTCTTTGCACGGTACTCACACGCATTTTAAGTGAAATCCTAATCCTACACATCGAAAATGTGTGAAGAGGGTTGAGTATCTTTCATTAAGCTAAAAAAAAGTGTGGGTTCCGACCTCAGCCACGTCCCTTCTTTTGAAGTTTGCGCAACATCAAAAAAGCAAGTTGATAAATCAAAAGGATAGAAATGCAAGAAGGCCAGTTCCGTGTATTGCTTGAATGCGTTGATCTGAAAAGTGTCGCTATTGTGGGCGTGCTTATGAGTAATGCCTGGTGCTTACAATTTACCAGGAAAAATGGTCAGCAACTGTTGTTGGACTCGCACCGCTCCGCAATGTTTTAAAATGGGGTATCCGCAAACTAGTGCGTAATTCCACTCCAGCCTACAGAGTGTCAGTTCATCCGTAAACCGGAATTGCGTGTGTGATAATCGTGTCGTATCATCAGGCTTCTAAACCGGAACTAAGTGTGTATTCTGTCGCCAGAATTCGCACGTAGTCGAAGGCTCGACGAACGACTGGTCAGGAGTGGAAACATGGCGATTAGTCAGGCACGCATTATCGAATCCATGGAGCAGGCCTGCTCCAACGTAAATCCGGATGAGTTCATTTTCTCCTTCCTTGATGCTTATGGATTTCCGAAAAGCACCATAACCCGCCTTCGCAAGCGCGATGATAGCCGGAACGTTGCAAGTGGCAATGACGTTGGACTGAAGAAGAAGCTCTACTTCCGATCCGCTCCAGAGGGAGCCGATTTGAACGCCGAAGCCGACTCCCTCAAGGCAAGTGAAGTCGTATCTCGGAACGATATCCGCTTCGTTATTGTGACTGACTTCAAGAGCCTGGTCGCTCTCGATCTCAAGGCAGAAGAGCGCCTTGAAGCCACGATGGAGGAGCTGGATAAGCAGTACGCCTTCTTCCTGCCGCTGGCTGGGTATGAGAAGGCGGTCATGTATTCAGAGCATCCGGCAGACGTTAAGGCCTCTGAGAAGATGGGGCGGCTGTTTGATCTGATCCGTGAGCGCAATGATCTGTCGAAGCCTGAAGACATTCATGCACTCAACGTTTTTCTGACTCGTCTACTGTTTTGCTTCTACGCCGAAGACACCGGAATCTTCAAGCAAGGTCAGATGACGTCTGGCATCCAGTCAACAACTCAGGAGGATGGATCTGACGTCGACCAGTTCTTCACAGATCTGTTTACCGTCCTCAACCTCGACGATAATGCGCCCGTGCGAAAATCGATGGCTACTCACTTTCAGGAGTTCCCCTACGTTAATGGTGGCCTCTTCGAAGCTGATGAGCCTATTCCTGAATTCGGAAGAAAAGCTCGCCGGCTTCTGATTGATTGCGGGAACATGAATTGGTCTGAAATCAATCCTGACATTTTCGGGTCGATGTTCCAGGCGGTCATTGATGAAGAGCAGCGGGGCAATCTGGGGCAGCATTACACCTCTGTCTCCAACATTATGAAGGTGATTCAGCCTCTGTTCCTCGACAAGCTGTACGCGGAACTTGAGAAAAGCCGGAAGAATGAACGAAAACTAAAAGAACTGCTTCTGCGCCTTCAGAATCTACGCATCTTTGACCCAGCCTGTGGCTCAGGAAATTTCCTGATCATTGCTTACAAAGAGTTGCGAAAGCTGGAAATGGAAATCATCGACGCGCTGAACACGGTGTCGGACCAAACTGAAATGTACTACTCCGGGATTAAGCTGTCCCAGTTCCATGGTATCGAAATTGATGACTTTGCACATGAGGTTGCCATCTTGTCGCTGTGGCTCGCAGAACATCAGATGAATATGTTGTTCAAAGAAAAGTTTGGTTACGTCGATGCAGCGCTCCCCTTGAGAGACTCCGGCCATATTTTACACGATAATGCTTTGACTTTAGATTGGAAGGAATTTTGTCTGCCAAATGACAAAAACAACAATCTTTTTGAGGTGTATATATGCGGAAACCCTCCTTTCTTGGGGAAAGCCGACAGGTCTTCAGACCAAACAGCTGATATGGAATTGGTTTTTAATGATTTGAAGAACTATAAAAATTTGGATTTTGTCTCTTGTTGGTTTATGAAAGCTGCTGAATATCTATCTCAATACCCTCAGTCTTATTCTGCATTTGTAGCTACTAGTTCTATCACGCAGGGTGAGCAAGTCGGTGTATTATGGCCGGAAATTTTCGAACTCGGCATTGAGATATTCTTCGCCCATCATACTTTTAAGTGGAAAAATAGCGCGAAATCAAACGCCGGCGTTCATGTGGTTGTCATTGGCCTAGCAAAAAATCCGGAGAAGCGGGCTCTTTATTATGAAGTTGAAAGTGGCACAGTAGAGGCCGAGGTTCCTTGCATAAATCCCTATTTAGTCCCGGCATACAGCGGGCCGGTAATTGCCCGTAACTTTCCATTAAACGCATCCGTCCCAATGATGGATGGCAATAACTATACTAAATGTGCTGGTTTAATTTTAAGTCCGGCCGAAAAGGAGGTGTTAACGTCCGAGGAGCCAGGTTCTAAAAAGTATATAAGAAAGTTTTTAGGAGCCGATGAGTATCTAAAGTCGAAGGAGAGATACTGCCTTTGGCTTGTGGATGCGTCAATAGAGGAAATAAATGCACTGCCCAAAATAGCTGAGCGTGTTGAGTCTGTACGGAATGAAAGGCTAGCGAGTAAGAAAAAATCGACCCGTGAGAAATCCTCCAAAGTACCGCATCTATTCCCTGAGATTCGGCAACCTAAAGCTGGCAACTACCTCTTAGTGCCTCGGGTTACATCTGAGCGGCGCAAATATGTGCCGATTGGATACAT
>NZ_JBQSYY010000036.1:0-6493 GCF_052379785.1 Halomonas sp. 72
ACGAGTGATGTTCAACATACGGCGAGGCCGGTCGGTGATGGCCCTATCGTTGCTTACACCAAACTGTTCGAGTTCAAGTAACAGCGTTTGTAGCGATTCAGTCACGTTGCACTCCCTTTGTTTAATGCCGCCTTATCTAGCTCGCCTGCCACGCTTCAACCATGCTTCATTCTTTCTCAACCGCCGCCGTGGCCGACCCCATCGCGTTACACTACGCTTGAAGTGATTTTCATACTTTACAGCAGAGGCTCATGTGCGTGCACTTTCCCGCAAAAAACAGATTCTGGGCCTGATTGGCTGGCTGGCACTGGCCTATATTGCTGCCGCCATCGGATCGGTGGCCTCCATCAACGCGGCCTCTTTCTACGCAGAGCTTGTGCAACCGCCCTGGGCACCGCCCGCCTGGCTATTTGGGCCGATGTGGACGACGCTTTACGGCCTTATGGGCATTGCCGCCTGGCTTGCTTGGCGTGAACCCGACGCCCAGCCCGCGCTTGTCGTGTTCGCCATACAGCTGGCGCTCAACGCCTTATGGAGCTGGCTCTTCTTCGCCTGGCAACTGGGCGCTCTCGCCTTTATCGGCGTGGCCGCGCTTTGGGTACTGATTTTGATGACGCTGGTGATGTTCTGGCGACTCAAGCCGTTGGCGGGTCTACTGCTGGTGCCTTACCTCGCTTGGGTGAGCCTGGCCTGCGCGCTCACCTGGAGCGTGTGGCAGCTTAACCCGCAAGTGTTGGGGTAATGGAAGCGGCGGAGTCGCTTGTCCCAGCAGGGCTGAAGTCACTCTTAGTCTCAACGGCACGACAACAGGTACAGTCACCCGCACGGACTCCATCCAACGCCACTTGGGCAAAAAGGCATGTGAGGATTGTTTTACGGGGTATCAAGGCACCCCTCAATCGATTTTTTCAAATAAGAGGCAAGCGCTGCAACGTCCTCATTCTTATCCTGCCATCTATCCTCAATTATCCCCAGATAACCTTCCCGAGCATATTTCAATAGCCTTGCATGATCAGGAGGTGCTTGCCCTTCCGCCCACTCTGCCGCTGTATCTTTGGGAACAATATCGCCAATGGCCGCTGTCCGCCACATGCGTGCCAAGGTTAAAACCACGTTACGCTCATCGCCCGCAGCGTCGGCCAGAAGAGTGGGCAAGGAGTGACACATTGCCCGTCTAATATCAGACATGGGCACAGGCTCAAAAACCTCAGCGGCGCTTCTTCCGTACAGCGAAAGACTGTTATCCCTTACCTTCTTCAGAACAATGGCAAGATCAGGATCACGGGCTGGTTCCGGAACACTGCCGGCCTCGAATTGCGCTCGCAACCACTCCCCGTAAACAAACTCAGCCCGAGGCGGAAACTGCCAAGGAACAACATCAGAAATTGTCACCACCGTCAGTTCTAACGGCCTGATGGCTTGAGAATTCCCAATCGCACCGGATACGTCCATCAACCGAGCAACCAGGGCTTTTCTTTGCCATAAGCCAGGAGGCCTTGAGACGGCGACTAAAATATCTACATCACTTTCGTGCCTTAAACCGCCAACGACAGCAGAGCCGAAGAGATAAATACCGATGATCGAATCACCCAGGACGTCTTCTACGACTAATTGTGCCTGTATTGCTTCGTTTGTTATCTCTGGGATTGTCATATCCAGAATCTACTCTTGGTCTAACGTCCACAACATGCGTCTGGCTATGCAGGGCGATCACTTATCAGCCGCCCATACATTGCAGAGTCAGAGACGACGCCATTGACCTCCCAACGCTGTCTTAGAAGCCCTTCTTGAGAAAATCCAAGATTCTCTAGCGCTTTCGCAGAAGATTGATTGTCTGGGTCGATCTCTGCTTCAATTCTCCGAAGTCCCAATGAGCTGAACCCGTACTGAATCAACGCCTCTCCCGCCTCGCTTACATAGCCTTTACCCCAACAAGAACGGCCTAATCCAAAACCGATCTCGGCTCGTTTGGATTCCTTGTCGTAGCTAAATAGCATGCACTTTCCAGCTAACTCGCCTGTAGACTTCAGATACACACCAAGTACAAGTGACTCTTGACGCTGCATCGAATCGTGGCTGTCATTAATAAATTCAAGTGAATCCTGAATCGTTGCCCAAGGAGCAGTGTGCCAATACCGCATGACCTCAGGATCAGCAAAAATTTCCAGTAAACTATCCGCGTCATCTGTTACTAACGGTTTAATGGTCAATCGCTCGGTCTCAATCACCGGAAAAAATAGTTTTTGTGCCATTAATATCTCCATGCTTACACATAACAGCGATGATGCAGCTGCCTTGGTTAAGGGTCATTCCTCTTGTTTCCTCGGCTCTGTTGACGTTTCGACAATAAGATTTAGCCAAGCTCACAGCATAAAGGTTCCTACGCCAATAGATGGCGCGCTTGCCGTGCCCCGACTGACACCCACGGATGAACCCAGGGCGAAGCTGAAACCTATCCTGCTTCAACCATGGACTTAACACCATGAACGACCGAACATGGCGTTGGACGGAATAATTATTATAGAAAAGGCAGCCATGACTTCCTGGCGCACTCTACCTATCAGCTCAATTATAAATAGCGGGATTACCACGCATGAGACTCAAGCAACGTACAGCACTCATTACCGGCGGGGCCAGCGGCATCGGGCTGGCAACGGCTGAGCGTTTTCTTTCCGAAGGCGCGAGTGTGGCACTGCTAGACCAGGATAGCCTGGCACTCGCCAGGGAGTGCGCTAGGCTTGAGCGCGAAATTGGCCGTCCTGTCCTGGGCGTGGAAGCCGATGTCGCCGAGACGACCGCGATAAATCGCGCAGTCGCGGAAGTTGGCAACGCCTTGGACCGAATCGACATTGTGATCAATGCCGCTGGCGTCAATGTTTTCTCAGACCCGCTCGAAACCGATGAAGCCACATGGCGGCGTTGCCTATCGGTCAATCTGGAAGGCGCGTGGCGGGTCATTCAGGCTGCGCTACCTGGCATGCTGGCCCGCGAGTATGGCCATATCGTCAACATCGCTTCAGTTCACGGGCACAAGATTATTCCCGGCGCCTTTCCGTACCCGGTCGCCAAGCACGGCCTGATCGGCCTGACCCGCTCACTGGGCATCGAATATGCGGCGCGCGGCATCCGCGTCAACTCTATCTCACCCGGCCTAATCCGCACGCCGCCCGCTCAGGCCTGGCTGGACAGCTTAAGCGAAGCCGAACGCCAACACCAAGTCGATCTATTGCCGTGCCGACGCATCGGTGAGGCCGATGAAGTCGCCAACACGGCGCTGTTTCTAGCCAGCGACGAAGCACGCTTTATTAATGCCACCGACATTCTGGTTGATGGGGGGCGCAGCCAGGTTTACCACTCGTGACGCGATTGCTAACTGGCAACCTTCGGCGGTGATGGAAATGCTGCAAAGATAGCCACAATTACTACTGCTCGAAACTCGGGAATTGGTTACCGAGTTCGATTTATCGGGATTTTCTACTTATAGCCGCTTCAAATTCTCGAGGGAGTTACACGCCACCCCCCTAATTCGACAGATTGAGCTGCCAAGACACACCATACCTATCATTCAACCACCCAAACTTTTGGCTAAAACCGTAGTTATCCAACGGCATTAGCTCTGAGCCACCTTCGGCGAGGGCCCGAAATACTTTCTCTATTTCGCTCATTGATTCACACTCAACGTGCAATGACATAGAGGGTGTAAAGGTAAATGGGTGGTCAAGATGGCTGTCCAGCGCCATGAACTCGGTGCCATTTATCGTAAATCTAACCACCTTGGCAGAACCCTCTGGTTCATGCTCACCAGCTTCGTAGCGCTGAATATCAGTGATCTTTGAACCAGGAAATAGTGAGGTATAGAACCTGGTTGCTTCCTCGGCTTTCCCAGCTTTCTCCCCGACAAACATGAGCGAGGTTCTAATGGATTTCATCTATTCCTCCTTTCACGTTTATACGCATAACGCAAAGCACAGCGGCGCGAGTTTACGAACTTCTGGCGGCGCATTCCCACGCTTTGTCATGGGTGATACTCCATGATGAGTTCAGGGTGCCCGGTGTGCTCATCGATTTGCTCTCCAAGTAAAGTGAACTTGTGTTTCTCGTAGAACTTGATGCTCGAAGTATTTTCTTTGTAAACAGTGAGCTGTAACCGATTTCGCCTATTCTTAGCATCATCCAGCAAGGCTGAGCCTAACCCCTTCCCCTGTGAGCCAGGGACCACAAAGATCGCAGCAAGATTGTTCTCATACAAGCTATAGAACCCAACGACTTTTCCCTCAGCTTCATATACAAGCGTTTCCGATGCAGGGATGTATACATCACGCATCTCGCTAACCTTTGATTCCCAAAACGCAGATTCAATGAAGGTATGGGCCTTAATCGAGGCAGATAGCCAAATTGCCAAAATTTGGTCGATATCGTCTGCCCGATAATCGCGAATCATTTGGTTGCTCCCTAGAGTACTTGAAACGCCCTGTTAAGGTATGAGGCGTGCAATACCAATGCTAGCGCATAGCACCTTAACCACTAAAACCAACGCATAGAAAAGTGCCAAGCATGCTGAATTACGCTTAAATGCTTTGTTATGTGCGCACTATTTGGCATTGCATTTCAATTAGCTGATGTTCGCCCACCATCTCTACTTCTTTGGTGAACTCAAACCCAAACTTTTCGTAGTAACCTCTAAGATAACTATGAGCATGGATTTCAATAGAATTGACACCTATATTTTGCGCATATTGCATCATTGCCTGGATAACTTTTGAAGCGACTCCCATTCCTCGGCATTCCTCATTGACCGCTACCCTGGCCATAACAGAAGAGCCATCTTCTTTCACTGTTAGGCGAGCGGTAGCCATTGGCTCACCTTTTTCTGTTACTAATGCATGGAATGACTCCTCATCCAATCCATCAAGGTCTAACTCTACGGGGATCTGTTGTTCACGTGTAAACACCTGATAACGGATACCTTGAGCCAGATTGATCAGTTCAGAATCATTACCGATAGTTACTTCCATTATTACTTTCCCTCTAAGCACACAACACCGACAGCACGTGTGGCTCTGTAGTGGAGTCAAAGCCGCACGGAAAAACTGTCGCTGTGCATGACTTTGATACTCATTGAGCCTTCTCCCCCAGCTCAGCTGTTTGGCTAAGCTGAAAAGGCGACCAAACCCAACAGGAGAAGACTCAATGAATTTTTACAATAGCACTCATCGTCACTACTGTGGAATTGATCTGCATGCCCGTAGCCTGTATGTCTGCATCCTGGATCAGCAGGGCGAAACCCTTCTGCATAAAGAGATTCCAGCCAAACCAGAACCTCTGCTTCATCTGATCGAACCTTACCTGGACGATCTGGTCATCGGGGTTGAATGCATGCACTGCTGGTACTGGATCGCTGATTTCTGTGAAGACCAGGGCATTACTTTCATTCTCGGTCATGCCCTTTATATGAAGGCCATTCATGGCGGTAAAACCAAGAATGACCGCGTGGATTCTTACAAAATTGCGGCGCTTATTCGAGGCGGTAATTTTCCCCTCGCTTATGTCTACCCACGCAGCATGCGAGCTACCCGTGACCTGCTTCGCCGCCGAACTGGGCTCGTTCGCCACGGCGCTGATCTCAAAGCTCATGTTGTCAACACAACGAGTCAGTACAACCTGCCACCCAACAAGGTCAATTTAAAAAATGTCAGTGCCAGAGAACAATTGGGCAGAACCTTTGATGACCCGCTCGTTCAGCGCAATATCGATCTAGATATGGCCGTTTTAGAGTGCTACCACCGGGAACTAAGCCAGGTGGAATGGCTATTGGAAAAGCAGGCCAAAAAGCATCAGCCGACCTACTACCACTTATTAAAAACCATTCCCGGCGTTGGCCGTATTCTGGCCCTCACCATTCTGTATGAAGTGGGTGATATTCGACGTTTTGAATCTGTTCAGAAGTTTGCCTCCTATTCCCGACTGATCAAGTGCAAAGCCGAATCGGCCGGTAAGACCTATGGCACCCAGGGCAACAAGATTGGTAATGCCCATCTAAAGTGGGCTTTTTCTGAGGCTGCGGTGCTTTATCTGCGCGGCAATCCAGGTGCACAAAAACTGTTGCAACGCTTCCAGAAACGCATGGGTAAAGCCAAAGCCTTATCGGCCCTGGCCCACAAGTGGGGGCGTGCAGTCTATTTCATGTTAAAGAACGAAAAGGTGTTTGATGAACAACGCTTTTTAAGGAGTTAGTCACGCAGCAGGATGATGATCAACGTCTAACTGGATCATCATGGAGTGTGCTGAAACAGGGTGTCTGCTGACTGATCTTGAGATCTGAAACCCGACTTCTACACCCAACTCGAAGCCCGTCGCTTTGATTATCCATCCTGCTGGCGTGCATCAGCACCCTGAGCGAGTGGGCTTACACCGGCGCTGAACCTGAAACTAACTGGGACTGTAAAGTAACCCGCTTTTTGAATAGGACAGATGCTGGTTAACCGATGAATGT
>NZ_JBQSYY010000037.1:0-5465 GCF_052379785.1 Halomonas sp. 72
CTCATGGGGCGAGCCTAATAGTGCTCATCAGCTATGAGCACTATTGATGCATGTTGACTCACCATGTGACGCATGTTGTATCATCGAATTATGACGCAACTTGTATCAGATATGAGCACCTTGGTGCTCATGGGGTGAGCACCAATGGCAGACGATAAGAAAAGACTCCAAACACTCGAACAACAGCTATCTCAAACGCGAGAATTGCTCAGTCATACCGTGGATACACTGCAAGAGGAACGACGCTTAGCAGCAGCAACAAAGAACCGCGTGACAGGCGGTTACTACATGATGAGCAGAGCCGCAGAGAAAAACCTAAGAGCCTTGCAAGCCGCCAACCCGACAGCAGCATTGGTGTTCAGTGTTATCCGCGAAAACATGCAGATTGGCACCAACGCAGTAGCCATTAGCAACACCGCCTTTTGCAAGATCATCGGGAAATCACGGGCAACCGTCACCAGGGCAATCAAACATCTTGCTGAGCACAACTACGTTCAGATCGTAAAAGTCGGCACAACGAACACTTACGTGGTTAATGAACAAGTGGCCTTTGCTGGCTCCGCAGGGCAGAGAAAAGCGGTCTTCTCAGCCACTGTCGTTGCCCATGAGGTCGAGCAAGATGAAGGTTGGGATCAGGTCAAAAAGCTGAAAGCCGTCCCGGTTATCTACGAGGACGAACGCGCAATCATGAACGACGAAGAATTGCCGCCCCCGGATCAAACCGACCTAGACCTGAATTGATTACTGTCGGAAGACAATAATATTTGAAACTTTTTTGCCTTCCCAGTCCGTTCCTTTCGTGTCAATAGAAGGTATGTATGACAATAAAGATCAAAACTTAGATTCAATCAACGTGCCTATCCAAAGAAAAATTGTGACAACAAAGATTGAAACTCACTTTTGGACAGAAATGAGTTAGAGCCGAAGGACGGCTCTGTGCCATGAGCAGCCATTCATGATTAACTCGTTTCTGCCGTAAATACTTTAAGGGCGGCTTTGAACGAGAAGGTGAAAGTCAAATACTGGTTTCTCCGTTGCCGTTTCAGACAAAGAGCCGACATTCGCATTTTGGGATACTTGAGTGCGGTATATAGCGGGATTTAAAACTCAACTACTGAAGGCTTAAGTGTTCACTTTGCTTTGTAAGCGGACAGTCAAGAACGCCCGTCACAAACGCAAGCAACATGTTTCGAGTCGAACCGCAAAGCGGCGTTTTGTTAAAGATCACAGTTTAATAACTGCCAATATGTCTTCACCATCTTTATCCAACCACACTTCCTGAAAGCCAAAACTTGAATAAAAACCTTTGGCTACGGGGTTTTCAGGATCATAGCAAATTTCGATTTCTTTTACTTTGTCACTGGATTTGATTTCATTCAGGGCCAAATTTAGCGCAGCCCTACCAATACCCGCTTTTTGAAAACCTTGATCCACCATAAAGCGCCAAACAGACACTTTTGCAGGCGTTTCAGATACCCACATCAAAAAACCGACAGGTTTATCGTTTTGATAGATCGCTCTGCAGGTATGCCCGTGGCAGTAATGTGACTCAAGCAACGACCATATATTGCTCGCAACATAGTCCTGTTGCTCATCCGTGACGTCTAGGTCGCATACGGCTTCATAATTTGAACTTGTAACGTTTTCCAGTGTGATATTCATCGCATCCTGCATATTTTACTTATTTGTAATCACAAATTCATGAAAGCCTTCAGTCTCAGATGGCTCAACTTTTATTACATTCACGATTGGTAATATCGAAAAAAGTCTATCCCAAAACTTTAATGCTTCACGGTCTTTTTCATAAACGGCTACATGCCAATTTAATGAATTATCTAACATTAACTGGCGGACAACATACAAAGCGATACCTTTTCCTCGATACTTAGGTAAGATAAAAAGATCTGACAGCTCAGGCATTTCACGTTCTACTATCTCTGTTGGTTCCACAGTAATGAACCCTGCGATATTGCCCTCAACAAAGATTAAGTAAGCGTCACAATCTTCTTCATCAGCAGCGACATCACTAAGATATTCTTCATCAATATCAAATCTGCCAGAACTATTGATATCTTCGTTATCAAAAGCACTTTGGTGATATTGATAGAATTGCCAAAGCATTGAAAATACGGGTGAATCTACTTTGGTTAATTTTCGTAGTACTATGTTCATTTTTATATCCAACAACTTTATCAGAGGACATTTTCCCTATTTTAGCTCGAAAACGTCCCTATTTTATTAACTTATATTAATAGCAAATAACGTAAGTGATTGCCAGATATGAATATTATGCTTTCTGTGGCATATATAAACATGTAAAAAAGAGGAAAGTTTTCTGTTATTCCTACTAAGTTGTGGACGACTCACCTGAATGACCGCTTATCGCTCAAAGCCGTCCTATAAAGTAATTACTTTAACACGTTTGGGGCAAAAGCTTGTTAGAACAAAAGGCAGACTGCGACAAATAGCATCGAAAAGTTTCGAACTTTATTGTCCTCCGATAATTACCCCCGCTGCGCTCAGCTACACGCGCGCCCCTCGGCTTCGCCGGGGGAAAGGCGGGACTTCGTCCCGCTAAACCCCAGCCCGATCATTCCGACTCTGGTGCCTTCTCGGCCTGCCCTGTCTTCGCTTTCGGTGGTAGGCCGAACAGCTCCCGGTCGTGGTCGCGGTCGAGGTAGTCATCCATGGCCGTCATCAGCCGATCTTCCGGCCAGTCTCCGCTCTCGACCTTGCCCAGAATCATCGCGCCAACGAGCACCTTTCGCCGGGTGTCGCGTTTGCGCTCCTCCTTTTGCTCACGTGCCCTGACGCGCTGAATCTCGGCGTTGATCTGTGCCCGCTTCTCTTCGAGTCGCTTTAGCCGATCCACTGATTTTGCCATTGACATTCCCCTTGGTCATGTGGTGGCAATCAGCGTATCATCGAGGCACGGACGCCGCAAAACCCGACCTTGCTTTGCAAGGGAGGGCGCACTTAGGGGTTTCTCTATCGGTCGCTTCGCTCCCTTGAGAAACCCCGTGCGGCAGGGCTGCGCCCTGCACCCCTCCGGCCTAGCGGCCTCCGCCATTCAGCCCATGGGCTGAATGTTGGCAAACCCAGCGAGGGCAGCGCGTGGCGATCTATCACCTACACGCTTCGACTGGCAGCCGGAAGGGTGGCCAGTCAGCAAGCGCCAAATCCGACTACATCCAGCGCGAAGGCAGGTATGCCCGCGACAAGGATGAAGTCGAGCACACCCAATCGGGCAACATGCCCGATTGGGTAGAGCATCCCCGCGACTACTGGGACGCTGCCGACACTCACGAACGCGCCAATGGCGTGCTGTTCCGTGAGGTCGAATTCTCGCTGCCGCGAGAGCTTACCCCCGACCAACGCAAGGCACTGGCCGAAGACTTCGCCCAGCACCTCACCCACGACGAGAAGCTGCCCTATACGCTGGCGATCCACAGCGGCAAGGGCGAGAACCCCCACTGCCATCTGATGATCTCCGAGCGCCTGAACGATGGCATCGAGCGCGACGCTCAGCAGTGGTTCAAGCGGTACAACGCCAAGGCCCCCGAGCGAGGGGGTAGCCAGAAGGCCGATATCTCCAGCAGGCGGAAGGCATGGCTTGAACAGACCCGGCAGGACTGGGCCGACATGGCCAACCACGCCCTGGAGCGTGCGGGCCATGATGCCCGCATCGACCACCGAACCCTCGACGCCCAAGGCATCGAGCGAGTGCCCGGCATCCACCTTGGCCCCAACGTGGTCGAAATGGAGGCCCGCGGCATCACCACCGAGCGCGCTGACAGGGCCCTCGGCATCGAGGCAGCCAACGACCAGATCAATGAACTACAGCAGCACAGGGAGGCCATCGAGTATGAGCGCCATCGAGAAAGTCAGGCGGTCGCGGAACACGGACGAACTCGCCGAGAGCATCGAGCCATTGGCCCAGAGCATGGCAACACTGGCCGACGAAGCGCGGGAGCAGATCGACGCCCTGACCGAAGCCAGCAAGCAGAGCACGCACCGCTGGAGCGAGCAGCAGACCCGCACCGCGCAGACGTGGAAGGACGCCGCCGGCGAGATGCAGAGAGCGGCCAGCGCCCTCCAGACGCAGGCACACGCCGCCCGCCAAGCCGCGAGGGGCTGGACGTGGCGGCTATGGGTGGCCGTCCTGATCGGCTCGATGACGCCTATTCTGGTGCTGCTGATCGCATCATGGCTCTTGCTGGATCTCCAACTGGTGACCACCGAGGACGGGGGGCTATGGCTGCACCTGCTCAGCCCGTGAAGGGCGACCGCACCACACAGGCCATGCAACGACAGCTCAAGGCCATGGGCTGCGATCGCTACGAGATCGGCATCCGGCACGCGGACAGCGGCAAGATGATGAACCGCTCCTGGTCGTCTGACGAGGTGCTGAAGAACGCGGCCTGGCTGAAGCGACTCAACGCCCAGGGCAACGACATCTACGTCAGGCCCGCCCAGGAGGAGCGACACGGCCTCGTGCTGGTCGATGACCTGAGCCGGGACGACCTCGATGCGATGAAGACCGAGGGCCGGGAACCGGCACTGACCGTCGAGACCAGCCCGGAAAACTATCAGGCATGGGTCAAGACCACCCCGAGAGCGGCCACAGAGGCCACCAGAGGCGAAATCGCCAAGCAACTGGCCCGAGAGTACCAAGCCGACCCTGCAAGCGCTGAGAGCCGCCACTATGGCCGTCTGGCTGGATTTACGAATCGGAAAGACAAGCACACCACCAAGACCGGCCAGCAGCCGTGGGTGCTGTGCCGGGAGTCTTCCGGGGAGGTGGCCAGCGCTGGCCCCGAGTTGATCCGACAGGGCAAGGAGCGCCGCGACGCCGCCGAACGGCAGCGGGAACAGGCATCACGGCTGGCCGAGATCGAGGCCCCCGACAGCATGCGCCGGTACCGGCGCAGCGCCGTGGACGACTACCGCAGCGAAATGCGCGGGCTGGTGAAGCGGTACGGCGACGACCTGAGCAAGTGCGACTTCATCGCCTCGATGAAGCTGGCCGCCAAGGGCCGCAGCGCAGATGAGATCAGCACTGCGCTACAGGAGGCCAGCCCCTCGCTTGCCGACCGGAAACCCGGCCACCAAGAGGACTACGCCCGGCGCACCGTGGCCAAGGCCATGGAGGTGCCCGAGGTGCAGGAGGCCCGCCAGAAGCTGGCCGAACAGCAACACCAGCGGAAAGGCCCCGAGCTGGGCATGTGACCTTGCGGCCGCAGGCCGCCTTTCCCCGCCGCGCAGCGGCTGGGGCGCGTGTGTAGCCGAGCGCAGCGGATAGATTTTCTCGGCTTTGCCGAGGCATCTTCGAGGGAGCGTAGCGACCAGCGGATTTGCCAAGCGAAGCGCGGCCAAGGCGGCAGCCTTGAAGAGAAATAGAAGGGAAAACAGGTAGAAATAACATAACTATTTGTTTTTTATGCAAAAGCCTATTTTTAATAGTG
>NZ_JBQSYY010000038.1:0-4231 GCF_052379785.1 Halomonas sp. 72
GCCAGCGCGTGAGAGGGGTCAGCGCCCAGCGGGGCGTGCCGATAGTGGCTAGCAAGGCGAACGTATCTCGACTTTTCGCACGTGCGAAAAGTTGGGAGGCGCAAGCCTGCCTTGGAGCGCAGCGGAAAGGCAGGCTTGCGCCTCCCGTTGGCTTCAATATATACCGATGTTTTCACACTTACCCTGCCGTCCCAGTGGCGCCGAATCTCTGATTCGGTGGCGGCTGGGCGGCTAACAAGCGCAGCGCGTTAGTGCCAGTGCATGCAAAGTGTTGATGGTCTCTTCTAACGCGAAAAGTGACTCGCATTAGAAAAGACCATCGTTACAATTAAATGTGCAGGCTGTTCACTATCCGCAGCCCTGAGAGAGGTGAACGTATGAACTCTATTTCCGTATTTCTGAGCGATAGCCCTGCCATTCTCCCCATCGTTTTTGCCGTGCTGTTAACCGCTGTATCTGTTGCCGGTGCCTACGCATACCGGGTCAATAAGCAGATCAATAAAGAGCGCCAAAGCCACGACTGAAAAATTCAAGATAATGCCGGTAATCTTGAGTTTCCTGCCTTTTGGCCCTGGTTAGAGCGCTGATAGCGGTGTATGCTATACGTGTATAGCGTATCTCCGGGAGAGATCATCATGTTGGCAATACGACTGCCCAGTGACATCGAAGCGCGCCTGGAGGCCTTAGCCAAGGCCACCGGCCGCACCAAGACCTATTACGCCCGTGAGGCTATTCTTGAGCACCTTGAGGACTTGGAGGACGTCTACCTGGCTGAGCAGACACTAGAGCGTCTGCGCTGTGGCGAGGAAACCACGCACTCCCTGGATGACGTGGAGCGTGAGCTTGGGCTGGCAAATTGAGCTGACGGGCGCCGCCCAAAAGCAGCTGAAGAAGTTGGGCCATGCTGAGGCCAAGCGCATCCGTGACTATCTGCGCGAGCGAGTTCAGCCGCTCGAGGACCCGCGACAGCTGGGTAAACCGCTCCAGGGGCAACTGGGCGAGCTATGGCGGTACCGCGTCGGTGACTATCGGCTGATTGCGCAGATTGAGGATCAGCGGGTCTGTGTTCTCGTCGTGCGGATTGGGCACCGGAAAGACGTTTATCACTGAAAGGCGATTATGCGTAAGCTCAGCGATTTAAAACCCGTGTTTAGCAGTGAAAGGGTGACTGAGTGGCAGCCCGCGTCTCAAGGGCCGCGCTACCGCTATGAGCGTGATCGGGCCGCAGTCGGGCAGGAAATGACGCCAGGCAGTGAGCAATACGAGTGGTATGTTCTAGCGAAAAATGATCTGACCAGCGCCAAGCGTAAGGTCTTTGAATTGATTAACCAGGATTACTTGTAGCGTTGCTGTTGCTGCTCAAGCTTAAAAATCTGCTGTCGATCCTGCCTGATCATGCTGCGTAGCTGCTCGATCTCCGTTACCAGCGCTTCATTGTCTAGTTGTCGAAGTTCACGCACCTGGCGTTTTTTACGTTCCAACGCTTCCACCGAGCCACTTAAACGCCGTTTCAATAGCGCATTCTGCTCGCTCAGCTCGTTTATACGCATTTGTGAAGGGGCAAGCAGGGCCTCAGCGTCGCGCTGTGCCTGAGCCGCCTCTGCGGCCTTTATGCGCGCGCCTTGTTCGAGTTGTTGAGCTTTCGATTGCTGTGCCTTCAGATTTTCTTGCTGGGTGGCCAGCGTCTCGGCGGCATCACGCTCGCGGCTGCTTTCACCCACCCAGCCGCCGACTAGCAGTCCCACTAGGGCGGCTAGTGACAGAATTAACGTATAAACGGGCCAGCCCTTGAGCACCGCTGCCCAGCCCACGCTGGCTTCGTAAGGGCCGGTGAGATAAGCGATATTTGGGAAGCGTTCATACGCGAGCCACATCAGGGCAGCAAAAATCGCCAGGGCGACGAAAAGCGCAGTGTTACGTCGATTCATCGCAGATAAACCTCAGTGATTGAGTCCCGAAAGTGCCCCATCTCCTGCGAAACCGTCTCCAGAGCATCACGATAGCTGAGCCCGTCTCGCTGTAATTCCCCCATCCGTTCTTGAGCATAGCTGTGCCGGAGTCCATGCGCGCCAGTTGAGCGTCCCAGCGCGGCATCAGAGGCCTGGGAAAAGCTGTTTGACCAGCGCTGGCCACCGCTGATTGCATAGTGGGACTGGTAGTAAACGCCACGGTCTGTCACCCGCTGAGGCTGCTCCAGCCGGGTTGCTTCAAGCCGATTGGCTAACTCGTGAGGAATCAGAACCTCTCTGCAAAGCCCGCCTTTACCCACGACGGTGTAGCGTTCGCCCTGGCGAACCGCGAATTTCTCATCACGCGCAGGCCTTGTGTCAGCGGGGCGTTCATCAGCGCGACGTAGCGTTAAAATTTCGTGCGCACGAAGTCCTGCAGCATGGGCGATTTGGGTGGCAAGGGCATTTTTATCAGCCTGCCGCTCGGTAATAGCGGAGATCTGCGCCGGCGTATAAGCGCGGCTTTCGAGTACCTGTTGTTGTTCGCTCTTGATAGCCGGCAGGCGTTCGCCCTGGGCGAGATGCCCAGTGACATGCTGCTGCATCAGCTGAATAGCCTGGCGTTCTTGATCGAGCGTCTTTTGGCCAACCGCTTCGCCGCGCTGTTCGAGGTAGGCAACTGCTTGAGCAGGCGTAAGGCTGCGCAAATCGCCACCTTCCCGCCCTGCGGCATGCTCAGCTTTCTGCCAGGTGGCCACGTTGGCCAGGGCGGCTTCGTAATTACTGACGCTGCGCACACTTTCAACCACCGATCCTTGCAGCTGCTGCATGATACGGCCAGCCTGCCGTTCACCACTCGCGAACCACATCCCCATTAGTGGCCACCCCGGTCGGCAGTACGTTTATCGAGCGTACGCTGAAGCCAGCGCGCAACAGTTGAGTGAGCGACTTTGAGGCGGCGCGGGGGCATCTTTAACCAGGCTTGAAGATCGGCAGGACGGGCGCCGCTGTCGTGAAGAGCGAGTAATTCAGCAGTGTAAGGGTCAAGCTGGCTGCGGCCCTGCGAATAGGGGCGGATGCGGCCTAGCTTCTTGAATACTTGAACCTGCTTTAGCTCGGCGGTTGGATCAAAATCAGGCAAGGGATCATCGCTTTGTAAGAACCTTCGCAGTGTTAAAAACACTGCGATCGCCCACATTGGTGGACTGCGACCCCGTTTATCAATCGAAGCGACGGGCCTGTTCTCTCGCTGTTATAGCCGGTTTTATTTGGGAAGCGCGGGCTGGGCGCTTGGTGCTAACGATGCTGTTAGCCAGTGCCGGACTGGGTCCGGGGAACCGATTTTTTTGCTCGCATTCGGCAATGCTTCGCGATCTTTTGTCACGCCACTTTTGTGGCCCAGGTGTGGGCAAAACCTGCTGTGCCATAGGCACACGTCAACGACGGCTAACCCGCTAAATCTAGCACAAGTTTTTGTGCGTGTGAAATTGTGCGCTGAGCGTGCGCTAAAGCCGTAAATAAGCCACAAAGCCTGCCCGCTGGGTACTACGCGGAGCGATGTACCCAGCGGTCAGGCGCGTATGCGTCTGACCGGTCGCCGGTAGGCGACTCCGACGCCATTGGCGGCGCGTCGCTCGCAGAGAGCGACAATGCACCGTCAGGTGCATGGCTGGCCGTAGAGGCCAGCGGGTCGGCATTAGCCGACAGTGACGCGCAGAGCGTCACTGTGTGCGGAAAGCACACCGCGTTTCGTTTAGAAATGCAGAGGTTAAGAGCTTTTGGGTCAATGATTTGCAGGCAGACGAAGATTGACGCACAGCTTTTGAAAGGCTATAAACGACGAAACCCCGCCGAGGCGGGGTGTCGGACTAAGAAGTGCTACCAACACTTTTTAGTCGGCGGTTAGAGAGAAACAAGCTCGCCTAACCAAAACTGTTCCCAGATTATCGCCCCGTAGCGGGCTGCTTGCAACCTCGTAAGCCATCTGAGCACGATTTTTCAGGCCTTTCTCTCTCACCGCCATAGCTACTGCTATAGCGCGTTTTCGCGTGTCCGCTGGTCTGGATTCGAGTTGTTGTCGGCCAGCCGGGCGCAGTAGTTGAGCCGAGACGGGGAATCTCACATACGGTTCAGCGTGCATCGCGCATCAAACGCCCTGGAGTCGCGTTCCAGGGGCACTGGCAGCGGGTAAGGGGATTAGACCGGCACCGCAATAAAAACGCCGAGGCGACGGCTCCTAGCGGAGTAACAGTCAGTCAGTGCAGCAGTTCATGATGTGTCTA
>NZ_JBQSYY010000039.1:0-4133 GCF_052379785.1 Halomonas sp. 72
GATCTTGCCCAGTAACGATGGACACCTCAAGAATGTAATACACTGCAACGAGGTGAACCATGGCAAGATCGACGACATCAATGAAGAAAAAATCCTATACCCGTTACTCAGATACCTATCGGCAAGAAGCGTTAGCGCTTGCTGATCGCATAGGCGTTGCCGCAGCGGCTCGTGAACTGGGCATACACTCGAGTCAGCTTTATCAGTGGCGTTCTAAGGTTCAGCAACAGCAAGATACATCTGAGCGAGAGCGGTCGCTGGCAGAAGAAAACGTTCGTCTGAAGCGGCAATTAGCCGAAGCCAATGAGGAGCTGGCTATCACAAAAAAGGCCGCGGTGTACTTTGCGAAGAGCCTGAAGTGAAGTACGCCTTTATCCATCGTCATCGCCAGGCTTTCAGTGTTCAGCGCATGTGCCATGTTGTTGGGGTCGCTCGAAGCGGCTACTACGCTTGGCGACAGCGCGAAGGAGGTCTGTCTCTAAAGCGCAGCCAGCAAGCCGTTCTCGATAAGCGTGTGGCTGCGGCGTTTCACCAACGTAAAGGCCGCTCAGGCGCCCCGAGATTAGCTCTAGACCTGCAAGATGACGGAATACCGGTGAATCGCAAGACCGTGGCTGCCAGCTTACAGCGACAAGGCCTGCGTGCTAAAGCTGCCCGTAAGTTCAAGGCCACCACAAACTCTCGACATTCGCTACCTGTTGCGCCAAACCTGCTAGAGCAAGACTTCAGGGCTTCAGCCCCTAATCAAAAGTGGGTGGGTGATATCACCTACTTGGCGACGGGTGAAGGTTGGCTTTATCTTGCTGTGCTAATTGATCTTTACTCTCGCAAAGTCGTTGGTTGGGCAATGAGCGAGCGTATGACGGCAGATCTTGTCTGTGATGCACTACAAATGGCGCTATGGAAACGTAAAATGCCAACAGGCGTGATCGTCCATTCAGATCGAGGTGGTCAGTACTGTTCGACGCTGTATCAGTCGCTACTGACGCGACATGAACTCAAGTGCAGTATGAGCGCGAAAGGCAACTGTTATGATAACGCCTGTGCCGAAAGCTTCTTTCACAGCCTCAAGGTGGAAGCGATCCACGGCGAGAACTTTAAAACGCGAGATATGATGAGACGCCAGGTGTTTGAATACATCGAACTGGACTACAACAAGCAACGACGGCACAGTGCTATAGGGATGATCAGCCCAGAGGCGTTTGAAGTCCGAATGATCGCTTAAACGAGTGTCCACTGTTGCTGGGTAAGATCATACAAGCCGCGCCTGAAGGTACGGTTTTTAAGGGCGAGTTCAACGTGCACGGTATTATCTCCCAACCTAAATCGGATGGGTCACAAACACTTTTTGACCGCTTGGAGTATCCAAGCAACCTGCCTGAACATGTTCACCACAAAATGGTAGAAACGGCCAAAATGTTTCTTACCCATATTGGCTACGATAATGGCTGTTTTAACGCTGAATTTATGTGGGACGAGGCGACTGACAATCTTTGGCTGATTGAAGTTAATACACGTATTTCTCAGTCACATAGCGAGATATTTGTCCTGGTTGACGGCATGTCCAACCATGAAGTGGCTATCGATATTGCCTTGGGGCAACGTCCTTCACTATTAAACCGCCAAGGCGTGGCGCCTGTGGCGGCAAAATGCTTTATTCCCTACGCCCATGAGGATGGCATCGTGACGCGGGTGCCTAGTCAGGAAAATATACAGGCGCTTCAACAACGCTTACCGCACACCGATGTCTGCCTTGATGTTGCTCCAGGCCAACGCCTTGGCGATTTACTGCATCAGGACAGCTTTTGTTATCGACTAGGCACGCTTTACATCACCGGCAATAACCACGAGGAGATCGAAGAAAACTATAAATTTTGTTTGGATTTTTTAGATTTTGAGATCGAAAAAGTGGATCTTTAAAAGGAGGTAGCATGGAAGTTATCAATGACTTTCCTTATAACGTCCGCGAGATAGAAAACGTCTTTATTCCTATGCGTGATGGCAAGCAGTTGGCCGCGCGTATCTGGCTCCCCGAGGCAAGCCTGGCGTCGCCTCTTCCCGCGATTATGGAGTACATCCCTTACCGCAAGCGCGATATTACGCGAGGCCGCGATGCATCCAATCACCCTTACCTTGCTGGTCATGGCTATGTGTGTGTTCGTGTGGATATGCGCGGTAGCGGTGACTCTGATGGCGTATTAACGGATGAGTACACCCAGCAAGAGCAGCTTGATGCGGTGGATGCGATCGAGTGGATTGCCCGCCAGGCCTGGTGCGACGGCAATGTCGGCATGATGGGTATTTCCTGGGGCGGCTTTAATAGCCTGCAAGTCGCTGCTAAACAGCCGCCTGCTCTTAAAGCCATTATTAGCCTCTGTTCAAGCGACGACCTGTATGCCGACAATATGCACTATATGGGTGGCTGCCTACTGGGAGACAATTTATCGGAAGCGACCGTAATGCTGGCGTTTAACGCCCTACCCCCGGATCCTTTGATAGTGGGCGACCGCTGGCGGGACATGTGGCATGAACGCATGGAAGACAGCGGCCTTTGGATTGACAAGTGGCTTCGCCACCAGCGCAGGGATGCGTACTGGACCACCAGCTCAGTGTGTGAAAATTATGATGCTATTCAGTGCCCGATTTATGCGATTGGTGGGTGGGCCGATGGTTTTACCAATACCGTCTTCAGATTAATGGAGCATCTTGATGTTCCACGTAAAGGTTTAATTGGCCCCTGGGGTCATAAGTACCCTCACCAGGGAATACCCGGGCCCGCCATTGGTTTTTTACAAGAAGCACTGCGCTGGTGGGATTATTGGCTGAAAGGTGATGACAACGGCATTATGGATGAACCCATGCTGCGTGCCTGGGAGCAGGATAGCGTACCACCTGACAACGCTTATGAAGACAGACCCGGCCGCTGGTTGACAGAGTCCGAGTGGCCATCGAGTAATTTGCAAGAGCAGTGTTTCGTCTTGTCGCCTTACCGGCTTACTCCCCAAACCTGCTCAATCGGTACGTCTGAACCTAACGTTGAGCCTGCCACGATGGGACTACAGTCGCCGTTAAGCGTTGGCTTGTCAGCCGGCAAATGGTGCTCCTACGCCGCGACACCTGACTTACCCGGCGACCAGCGCGAAGAAGACGGCGGCTCCCTTGTTTTTAGTACAGATGCATTAACCGAGTCGTTAAATATCTTTGGCACGCCTTCTTTAGAGTTGGAAGTTTCCAGCAATCAGCCACAGGCCATGTTGGCAGTCAGGCTTTCTGATGTCGCGCCGGATGGGAAAGCAACTCGCGTCACCTATGGTCTGTTAAACCTTACCCACCGTGATAGCAATGCAGAGCCAACGCCGCTTGAACCGCATCGCACCTACCGGGTGACGATAGAGATGAACGGTATTGCCCAGAAATTCCCCGCAGGACACCAATTACGGCTTTCTATTTCAACCTCTTACTGGCCTCTTGCCTGGCTCCCTCCCAAGCCTGCCCAAGTGAATATGACCTTTAACCAGTGCGTGCTTAAACTACCTGTGCGTACCGCAGACCATCATGGGGATGGCTTAACGCATTTTGGAGCGTCCCAGTCGGCACCGCCTCTTGAGATCACTCACTTGGCACCCAGCAAACATAATTGGTTGTTGCATCAAGATCTGGCGGCCAAGGGTTCAACGTTGGAAGTCATCAATGACCAAGGGTGCTTTCGCATTAACGATACTGGTACCGAGATTCACCGGTGCGCCCGCGAATATTACACCACGGTAGGTAATGATTTTACGTCAGCACGTGGCGAGACGATGACGGAAAGCTCGTTTCAGCGGGATGACTGGCATACAGAAGTGTATACCCGGACCGTGCTGAGCTGCACTGAAACGGACTTTATTATTCATGCCCAGATGGATGCTTATGAAGGGCAGTATCGGGTATTTTCCAAAAACTGGGAGTCTACAATTCCACGCGACCTGCTGTAGAAAAGTTGGCATGGAAAGAAGGCGGGGATTAACAACCCACCCTCCCCAACCGAGCAAAGCCGCCTACATGCATTAGGCGGCTTTTTTTGTGGTGCGCCAGGCATGGCGCGCAGCGCCTTAACAGGCGCTATTCCTGAGGGTGGTGCCTCAGGATGACTT
>NZ_JBQSYY010000040.1:0-3053 GCF_052379785.1 Halomonas sp. 72
CTCGCCCAGCGCGCGTATCCGGTAGTCATCGTTGTCACTGCGACCAGACCCCTTGGGTGTTATAGGGTCAAGCCTCACGGGCCATTAGTACACGTTAGCTCAACACCTTGCAGTGCGTCCACACCGTGCCTATCAACCAGCTGGTCTCGCTGGGCCCTTCAGGAGGCTCAAGGCCTCGGGGATGTCTCATCTTGAAGGGGGCTTCCCGCTTAGATGCTTTCAGCGGTTATCCCGTCCGACCATAGCTACCCGGCAATGCCACTGGCGTGACAACCGGAACACCAGAGGGTCGTCCACTCCGGTCCTCTCGTACTAGGAGCAGCTCTTCTCAAACATCCAACGCCCACGGCAGATAGGGACCGAACTGTCTCACGACGTTCTAAACCCAGCTCGCGTACCACTTTAAATGGCGAACAGCCATACCCTTGGGACCGACTTCAGCCCCAGGATGTGATGAGCCGACATCGAGGTGCCAAACACCGCCGTCGATGTGAACTCTTGGGCGGTATCAGCCTGTTATCCCCGGAGTACCTTTTATCCGTTGAGCGATGGCCCTTCCATACAGAACCACCGGATCACTAGAACCTGCTTTCGCACCTGCTCGACGTGTCTGTCTCGCAGTCAAGCACCCTTATGCTCTTGCACTCATTGCACGATGTCCGACCGTGCTGAGGGTACCTTCGTGCTCCTCCGTTACTCTTTGGGAGGAGACCGCCCCAGTCAAACTACCCACCACACACTGTCCTCGATCCGGATAACGGACCTGAGTGAGAACGCCAATGATGCCAGGCTGGTATTTCAAGGTTGGCTCCCTTCGAACTGGCGTCCGAAGTTCAAAGCCTCCCAGCTATCCTACACAGGCAACATCAGCGTCCAGTGTGAAGCTATAGTAAAGGTTCACGGGGTCTTTCCGTCTAGCCGCGGGTACACCGCATCTTCACGGCGATTTCAATTTCACTGAGTCTCGGGTGGAGACAGCGTGGCCATCATTACGCCATTCGTGCAGGTCGGAACTTACCCGACAAGGAATTTCGCTACCTTAGGACCGTTATAGTTACGGCCGCCGTTTACCGGGGCTTCAATCAAGAGCTTCGGACGAATCCTAACACCATCATTTAACCTTCCGGCACCGGGCAGGCGTCACACCCTATACGTCCTCTTGCGAGTTGGCAGAGTGCTGTGTTTTTAATAAACAGTTGCAGCCACCTGGTATCTTCGACCGGTTCGGGCTGAAGGAGCAAGTCCTCTCACCCTACGCCGGCGTGCCTTCTCCCGAAGTTACGGCACCATTTTGCCTAGTTCCTTCACCCGAGTTCTCTCAAGCGCCTTGGGATTCTCACCCTGACCACCTGTGTCGGTTTGGGGTACGGTCGCACATGATCTGAAGCTTAGAGGCTTTTCCTGGAAGCGTGGCATCAATGACTTCGACACCGTGGTGTCTTCGTCTCGTCTCTCGGCTTTAAAGGGTCCCGGATTTACCTGAGACCCAGGCCTACTGACTTTCACCAGGACAACCAACGCCTGGCCCACCTAGCCTTCTCCGTCCCCCCATCGCAATCATGTCCGGTACGGGAATATTAGCCCGTTTCCCATCGACTACGCCTTTCGGCCTCGCCTTAGGGGCCGACTCACTCTGCTCTGATTAGCATCGAACAGAAAACCTTGGTCTTCCGGCGGGGGAGTTTTTCACTCCCCTTATCGTTACTCATGTCAGCATTCGCACTCGTGATACCTCCAGCAAGCTTCTCAACTCACCTTCATCAGCTTACACGACGCTCCTCTACCGCTCATTCATAGAATGAACCCGTAGCTTCGGTATCTGGTTTAGCCCCGTTACATCTTCCGCGCAGGCCGACTCGACTAGTGAGCTATTACGCTTTCTTTAAAGGATGGCTGCTTCTAAGCCAACCTCCTAGCTGTCTGAGCCTTCCCACATCGTTTCCCACTTAACCAGAATTTGGGGACCTTAGCTGACGGTCTGGGTTGTTTCCCTTTTCACGACGGACGTTAGCACCCGCCGTGTGTCTCCCACGCTTGCACTCACCGGTATTCGGAGTTTGCCTCGGGTTGGTAAGTCGGGATGACCCCCTAGCCGAAACAGTGCTCTACCCCCGGCGGTGATACGTGAGGCGCTACCTAAATAGCTTTCGAGGAGAACCAGCTATCTCCGGGCTTGATTAGCCTTTCACTCCGATCCACAAGTCATCCAAATCTTTTTCAACAGATCCTGGTTCGGGCCTCCAGTTGATGTTACTCAACCTTCACCCTGCTCATGGATAGATCGCCCGGTTTCGGGTCTATATCCAGCGACTGTGTCGCCCAGTTAAGACTCGGTTTCCCTACGGCTCCCCTATACGGTTAACCTCGCCACTGAATATAAGTCGCTGACCCATTATACAAAAGGTACGCAGTCACAGAACTAGTCTGCTCCTACTGCTTGTACGCACACGGTTTCAGGATCTATTTCACTCCCCTCTCCGGGGTTCTTTTCGCCTTTCCCTCACGGTACTGGTTCACTATCGGTCAGCCAGGAGTATTTAGCCTTGGAGGATGGTCCCCCCGTCTTCAGTCAAGGTTTCTCGTGCCCCGACCTACTCGATTTCACAGGATCAGATTTTCGACTACGGGGCTATCACCCGCTATGGCCGAGCTTCCCAGCTCGTTCGTCTAATCAGTCACCTGCTTAAGGGCTGGTCCCCGTTCGCTCGCCGCTACTGGGGGAATCTCGGTTGATTTCTTTTCCTCAGGGTACTTAGATGTTTCAGTTCCCCTGGTTCGCCTCCTGCACCTATGTATTCAGTACAGGATACTGACCTTGTGGTCAGTGGGTTTCCCCATTCAGAGATGTCCGGGTCACAGGTTGTTTGCCACCTCGCCGAACCTTATCGCAGGCTTCCACGTCTTTCATCGCCTCTGGCTGCCTAGGCATCCACCGTGTGCGCTTCATTGCTTGACCCTATAACCCGAAGGGGTCTGGTATCTCGCAATGACAACGATTGCCGGATACGCTTGAGACGTATCACACAACAATTACGTATCAACGTTTTAAAAAA
>NZ_JBQSYY010000041.1:0-2903 GCF_052379785.1 Halomonas sp. 72
ACTTCCTGTTCGTCAGGCCAGCGTTTTGCCTCGGGCTTCCTTCAGATTCTCCCTCGCGGGAGACACCCTTGCCGTCGGCTAGCACTTCCCCTTGCCGGGCGTGCAGGGGACTTTCACCCCCAAGTCATCCTGAGGCACCATCCCCAGGAACAGCGCCTATCAAGGCGCTACGCGCCATGCCTGGCGCACAACGAAAAAGCCGCGCAACCGCGCGGCTTCTCATTGAAATGACGTATTCTACGGCTCATCCGGCCACACCAGGTGACGCGGCACGCGGCCCTTGGCATCAAACATCACGCCTTCATCACGCAGTTTCTGATGCTGACGGGTAGCGCCGCCGTGGTCAGCAAGTTTAAGTGAGGCCGCAATCACCCGGTGCCAGGGAAGCTCATGACCATCGGGCAAGTGGCGCATGGCAGACCCCACCATTCGGGGGGTAGCGCCTTCGGTCATAGCGGCGATACGCCCATACGTCGTGACTCGCCCCGCCGGAATCTGATCAACAATCGTATAGATCTGCTCCAAAAGCTCGGGACGGGCCATAACGAATTCTCCGTAATTACCTCAGGCTAACGGGCTTATAGCGCTTCCACCAACTGATCAATTGCCTGAAACGCTTCTTTTTGCGCTGCAGCACGCTGCTCTTCGCCCATGTTCAGACCTTCTGCGTACACGACATCAACATCGGTAATGCCCATCAAGCCTAGCATGCTTTTCAGGTGCGGTGTTTGGCTATCCCTGTCCGACCCCGCATACATACCACCACGGGCCGCCAGGATAATCACCCGTTTACCTTCGACTAGACCTTGTGGTCCGTTTTCTGTGTAACGGAACGTTTCGCCAGCACGCAGTACACGGTCAAACCAGGCTTTTAACTGCGAAGGAATACCCAGGTTATACATCGGTACCGCCAGGACCAACACGTCATTAGCACGCAGTTCGGCCAACAGCTCATCAGAGCGAGCAGCCAGTGCTTTCTGCTCGTCGCTGCGCTCGTCAGCCGGTGTCTGCCATGCGCCCAGTTCCGCAATATCCAGGTGAGGCAGCGCATCGGCAATCACGTCACGCTTAGTGACATCGACGCCTTCGCGGGCAGCCGCACGGCTTTGGAAGTGGTTGGCCAAGGCGATAGATTGGCCGTTTTCACCAAGTACAGAGGAGGTAACCAGCAGGGCACGAGTTGTCATTTAAAAAAAGCTCCAACGTAGGGTTAATAAGGAATTGACGCTATTTTACGATGATTTTGATTAATCAAAAGCGCAATGATATGAGTGTTACGTTCGATAAAATCGAATTATGATGATATCTATAAAAAAACCCCGCTTTTGTGTGAGCAGGGTTTTAGTTGGCTGATGATTAGTGCTTTTTAGGCCACGCCTTGGGATCAACCTTATTGGCTAACGTGGGGAATTTGCTGGGGTCAAAGGTAGGTTCTTTTCCTGCCTTCAACTGCGCCTCGTAATCACGGAACAGCGCAAAAGCAACCGGTGAAAGCAGCAGGATAGCCACCAGGTTAATAATTGCCATCATACCCATGGAAAGGTCCGCAAAGTTCCAGATCGCCCCCAAACTCGCCACCGACCCCACCATGATCATCGCCAGCACCGCCAAGCGGTAAAGGAGAATCGCTACCGGCGCTCGGCGACCCGCTAAATACTCGATATTGGACTCGCCGTAAGAGTAGTTGGCAATCAAAGAAGTAAACGCGAACAGCAAGATAGCGACAGCTACAAACATGCCCCCCCAATCGCCTACGTGGCTTGAAAGCGCCATTTGGGTCAGTTGGATACCATTCGTCTCTTCACCGGCTAACAGCTCAGGCCCTGCCATAATAATAATGGCCGCCGTGGCCGTACAAATAACCAGCGTATCCAGAAACACACCCAGCATCTGAATAAAGCCCTGGGCAGCCGGGTGATTAGGGCGCGTGCTGGCGGTGGCTGCCGCATTCGGCGCCGAACCCATGCCCGCCTCGTTGGAGAACAGGCCGCGTTGAATGCCGTTCATAATCGCTTGTGACACGGCATACCCCACGGCCCCACCAGCCGCTTGCTCAAGGCCAAAGGCGCTCTTCACAATGGTCATGATGGCTGCCGGGAAGTCACCGATATTAAGCCCGACCACAACAAGCGCGAGTAGCAGGTAAAGCAGAGCCATTAATGGCACCACCAGCTCCGCGACCTTGGCGATGGACTTTAAGCCACCAAAGATAATCGGCGTCACAACTACCACCAAGACTAACCCCATGGCCCAGGTGGGAACAGCAAATGCTTGCTCCATGGCCTGGGCGATGGAGTTGGCCTGTACGCTGTTAAACGCCAATCCAAACGCTACAATCAAACAGATGGAAAACAGCACGGCCAGCCAGCGCAGCCCAAGCCCACGTTCAATATAACGGGCGGGGCCGCCGCGAAAGGTGCTATCCCCATGGTCTGTTTTATAGGCCTGCGCCAAGGTAGATTCAATGAAGCTGGTCGCCATACCCACCATGGCGGTCATCCACATCCAAAAAATCGCGCCTGGGCCACCAAAATAGATCGCCACCGCCACACCTGCCAGGTTGCCGGTGCCTACGCGTGCCGCCAGGCTGGTGGAGAGTGCCTGGAATGAAGAAATGCCGTCACCTGCGTTGCGCGAGGTGCGCAGCAGTTTAAACATGTGACCGAAATAGCGCACCTGGATCGCACCGGTTCGTATCGTAAAGTAGAGGCCTGCGCCGATCAGCAAGTAGATCAGTACACTGCCCCATAACAGCCCGTTGCCGCGATCAACCAGCGCGGTCAACAGTTGAGGTACCGAGAAATCCATACAACACGCCTTTTTTTAACTTATCGAAGGCGCTTCATTCTTCACGCCTGCACGAAAATGGCAAGAAAATTGGAGCATTTATTCTTAAAACGCTC
>NZ_JBQSYY010000042.1:0-2794 GCF_052379785.1 Halomonas sp. 72
GTGCTATAAAAATAAACATAAAGAAGTAACGATAAAGGCAGGCATAACGTCTACTTAGCTTGCGCGACGAGAGCGGGTAAAAAGATGAGTAAGGTTGGTGCTGAAAATGGCGGGATAACGATGTAGCAGAGGTTATCTAGCATGGATAATAAGGCCGTCCGTGGCCTGTCGCGCGTCCTTGATCCTTTCGCATATTGCTTTCCGAAACCCTTCCATGGGCTGGCGCGACTCAAGTGAGCTACTGCGATCCGTAGCAGGTACGATTCTAACGGCTTTAGCAGGAAATGATGTAGTCTATCGCTGATATTTTTGTAAGCATTCTCTTACACTGGTTCTGCATGTCTTTTATTTTCAATGGCTTATGTTCGCCATGCTGGGTTTTCGATAAATAAAAAATAGCCTTTCTGGTAGCTGCTTGACCATCATTTCCGGCTTGGGCAGCGCCGGTATTCATTCTTCTTACCTTGGGCCCCCCGCAGCTGCAAAAGCAGGAGGCACCATGGCCTAACTAATTCTCGTGAGTATGCAAGAAGATTGTTTTAACCATCGCTTTCACTCTGTTACTTCCAGCTTGATCTAAAAAATAGTTATACGGAAAAATTACGTAAGTTAAATAGTAAGGGGATATGTTCTCTTTATGTCTCTGCTTACGGTATAAGCAAGCGTTGTTAGGCCTGTGTTGTTTTATCTTAGCGCTGTATTTTAATAACAACAAAACAACGTGGTGACAAAGATTAAAGATTTTCATTATCTGTCGTATCTCTTGAAATGGCTTTGGGGTTAGCTACGCTCAAATTACTCGATTGGTTAATCGAGTTAATGATTGATATGTTTTTGCCGAAAGCATGAAAAGGAGATGAATCATGGCTAATGATCGCAAAGATAATGGAATGAGCCGCGAACAGGCAGGACAGAAAGGTGGTGAAGCCACTTCAAAAACGCATGGTAAAGAATTTTATGAAGATATCGGCCATAAAGGTGGCCAAAAGAGCGGAGGTAACTTCGCTAATGATCCGGAGCGAGCTTCCGAAGCCGGTAAAAAAGGTGGAGAGAACAGCCACGGTGGTAATTCCTGATGGCGACCGGTCAGGTCGATTAGGTTTTACATAACCACTTAGCTTAAACGTTGCCCCTTGTAAATATGTCAGTAATAGCATCTAAGCAAGTTGCTGCTTAAAGGGGAGTGTACAGAGGCCTTCAATACTTAACTAAACGCGATCAGATATTTCATTTGATGGGCTCGCAAGGAAGCGCTTTGTTTAGAAGGAACCGTTAGTAATGAGGCTGGTACTGCGTAACGTTTAAGTCTGCTGCCAGGAAGTTTTCTTCCTGGCAGTTAATCCAGGAGGCTGCACTATGTTCCACCACTCTGCAAAGCTGCAATATCCAGTTAAAGTCGATAAACCTAATCCTGAATTTGCCATGTTGCTCCAACAGGCTATCGGCGGTATAGAAGGGGAAATCCGGGTAGCAATGCAATATTTCTTCCAGGCAATGGGAGCGCGGGGCGATGATCGCATTCGCGATCTTCTTATGTCGACGGCTACAGAAGAGCTTGCGCATGTCGAAATGCTTGGTCATGCGGTTGCGCTTAACTTGGAAGGTGCGCCCGTCTCTTACCAGGAGGCTACCGCAGAAGATCCCGTCATGAATGCCATTCTAGGCGGAGCGAACCCACGCCACCTGTTGTCATCTGGGCTTTCTGCCATGCCGGTCAATGCTAATGGCGTACCATTCGATATGAGCCACATCTATGCCACGGGTAATGTGGCGGCAGATATGCTCGCTAACGTGACCGCGGAGGCAAGTGGTCGAGTATTGGCATCGCGTCTTTATAACTGGACGGACGACCATGGCATGAAAGACTTCCTCTCTTTTCTGATTGCGCGTGATACCTACCATCAGCAGCAGTGGTTAGCCGTCATTGAAGAGTTAGGCGGACTTGGAGCACACCTTCCGATACCGAACGCTACCCCTGAAGATCACGAAGCCATGCAGCATTCGTACTACTACCTCAATACCTTGCTGGATAAAGAAGCGCCGAAAGGCCGCTGGGCGGAAGGCCCCTCATTTGACGGTCGTAGCGACTTCACGGCACGCCAACAGCCAGAGCCGGAAGGCCAGGCGCCTACGCTCGGCATGGCAAAGGAGAAATCGGGCGCTCAGAAAGAGCAGATTGATCCGTCAAAATAAGTCGTTATACATAACTCAGTTATTTAAAAGGAGTCAGCACGATGGAAACCCTGTCTCTGGAAACCAAGTATTTGGAAAACTGGTTACGTGATGCGCATGCTATGGAAAAGCAAGCTGAGGAAATGCTGGAAAAGCAGGCAGAACGATTAGTTGATTACCCTGAGCTTAAGGCGCGTATTGAGCAGCACTTAAATGAGACCCGCCATCAGTCGGATCGCTTGGAGCAGGCCATGGCTGGTTTGGATATTGATACCTCAGCCCTCAAGGATCTGGGCGGTAAGATAACCGCCTTTGGTCAAGCGCTTGGCGGCATGATGATGGACGATGAAGTCATGAAAGGAAGTATCGCCTGTTACGCTTTTGAGCACTTTGAAATCGCCAACTATAAAGCTTTGATTCAGGCTGCGGAAAGCTCGGGCCATGCGGGCGTCGCTCAAGTATGCAAAGAGATCCTTCAGGAAGAGATTGCCATGGCGGATTGGCTGGCGGATCATCTGGAGTCTACGACCACACAATTTTTACAGCGTGCTGATGATGATGGCCAGCGCGCTAAACGTTAAGCGCTACCTATCGAAATTCGTTTAACCTGCTACTTTTTAAT
>NZ_JBQSYY010000043.1:0-2644 GCF_052379785.1 Halomonas sp. 72
AAGGGGACGAAGAAAATGTTAACGAAGAAGCCGTCGAAGCAGTAGAGCCCAAAGGAAAAACTCTTGCCAAGCCAAAGAGAACTTCTTCCGCAAAACCGGAAACCTTTAAGACCGTAGAACTTGGGCTGAATGCCGATGAGAGGCAAGCCTTTAAAGATTTCTATGCAGAGAAGAGCCCGTCGGGGCAGTCAGATCATGTCTTGACCGTAATTTATTGGCTAATCAAAAATACCAACAGAGAATCTTTGAGCAAAGATGAAGTGTTCACGGGGCTTCGTACCGTGAATGAAAAGGCTCCAAAAAGGCTAACTTCCGTACTTTCTAATCTGGCTATATCCTCATATATTGTTAAGAGTGGCTCGAATTCAAGCCTTCACCATATAGGCGAGGATTATGTTGAACGAGATCTCCCTAAGAAAAAGGCAAAGTAAGTAAATGAATCAAGATTTAGATGATTTCGTTCTTCAGATTGAAAATTTCGAAGAGCTAAAAAAAACGGAATTAATTGACTTTTTTGTTTACTTCATTACCGTAATCAAAGAAGAGGATTCTGCGAACTCTCGCCAGCTGAAAGAGTGCTTTGATATTTTAAGGATTGAACCGTATTCCAATATACCTTCATATCTTTCTGCGAAAAGTAAGCGAGGGAAAGGAAAGAAGTTCATAAAAAAGAAAGATGGATATATTCTTGAGCGCTCTGCCGAACTGGATCTTCAAAAAAAATTAAGTACAGGGCCGTCGAAGAGAGAAACCTCTTATCTTCTAAGAAATATGCTCTCAGATATAACGGACTCGCATCAAAAGTCTTTCCTTCAGGAAGCCATCGATTGCTATGAAATAGGGGCCAAACGAGCAAGTATAGTTTTAGCTTGGATTTTGACTGTAAACCATTTATATAAATACATATACAAGCATAAAAAAAATGAATTCGACGCCGCTCTATCAGCGAACACAGACAAAAGAGTAAAAATATCAAAGCTCACTTCCGTTGATGACTTTACTGAAATTCCAGAGGGTAAGTTCATTGAGTTCTGCCGCTCAGCAAAGATCATCACCAATGACGTTAGAAAAATTCTTGATGAAAAACTCGGAACACGTAACTCAAGCGCTCACCCATCAGGAATATCAATATCTGAACTTAAAGCAACTGAGTTCATACAGGACCTGGTAGAGAATGTAGTCCTAAAGTACAAAATCTAACAAAGTGCTGTTGTCGGAAAAGTTTTCCGCAAAGCGCGCCGTTCAATGATGGAGATAATATGAAGGACCTTTTCCCCGGCCACTTTAAAGAAAGTGAAAAGAATTTAAAGCAGGTGTGGGATTCCTGCATTTTTGTATTTGATGCAAATATATTATTGAATTTTTATAGGTATTCTGATTCTGCTAGACGCGAGTTTCTTCAGCTTCTTCAAAAAATACAAGAGCGTGTATGGCTGCCTCATAGAGCTGCCGAGGAATATTTAAATAATCGACTATCGGTAATTGATCAACAAGAACGCTCATATGACGAAACGGCTAAAGCTATAAACTCTTTAAGGAGTGATTTGGATAACGCTCGTCAACACCCCTTTGTTAGTCAGCAGACAATGAATCAAGTCAATAAGGTCTTTGACCTTCTTTGTAATGAGTTGTCAGAAAACAAAGGGATTCACACCAAACGTATTTCTAATGATGAAATTAAAGAGTCTATTTCTTCCATATTTGAGAATAATGTAGGGCAGCCATATTCTAGAGAAGATCTAGAAAATTTGATTGTTGATGGCGAGGAACGTTATAAGCAAAAAATTCCACCTGGATTTAAAGATGGCATCAAATCTGGAGATAGCGATGTATTCACAGAGAAGTGTCGAAAATATGGAGATTTGATCGTTTGGAATCAGGTTATCGACAAGTCAATTGAAGCCAAAAAGGGCATAGTTCTTGTAACTGATGATAAAAAGGAAGATTGGTGGGAAAAATTTAAAGGAAAGACTATTGGCCCCAGACCAGAGTTGGTGAAAGAATTTAAAGATAGAGCTGAAAATACATTTCACATGTATCAAGCAGATAGGTTTCTTGAGCTAGCAAGAGAGAATTTGAATGAACAAGTTAGTGATGAAATTGTCGAGGAAATAAGAGAAGTTAGAAGGCGAGATAAGATTGCTTATAAGAAAATGAAGGAAATGGAGTTCATAAAAAGAAGAAAATTAAAA
The DNA here is from genome assembly GCF_052379785.1 of Halomonas sp. 72. Classification (NCBI taxonomy): domain Bacteria; kingdom Pseudomonadati; phylum Pseudomonadota; class Gammaproteobacteria; order Oceanospirillales; family Halomonadaceae; genus Halomonas; species Halomonas sp. 72. The sequence goes on from NZ_JBQSYY010000043.1 coordinate 2,193, forward strand.
GTGCATCACCTTATGGATGAGCTTGAACAGGTTCGTCATCAAATGATGTCATATGAAAAAGAAATGAGCATGCTGCAAGAAAAAAGACATATGTTGGAGAATGAACGAAATAGTTTGAGAGAGCATCGAAATCATATGCTACATGACGGTGATAGAGAAGTTGATATTGATCGTTTGATGCAACATTACGAGTCAGTTTCAGAAGATTACGCCCAAATCAAACAACATTTAGATCATTCGAAAAGTAAATATAATGAGATGTCACGACACATGATGAGTCTTGAACAAGAGTTAGCTCATAGCATGAAAGTCATTGAACAAGAAAATGCAGCGGACTCGTAAACTCGCCGCTGATTTTGGTGTTAGCCATTAAAAGAAGCAAAATTATGAGCCCTGAAAACCACGAGCTTACCGATGCTGACATAAAGGAGTTCCTTGAGGGGGTATTCTTG
>NZ_JBQSYY010000044.1:0-1857 GCF_052379785.1 Halomonas sp. 72
GATCGAGTAGGAAGGGGAGTCGCCTCCCCTGTCCTCTCACACCACCGGGCATACGGTTCCGTACCACGGCGGTTCATGAAGAACGGTTAAGCCCTCTTACCGTATCCAGTACCGAGATCAGTCCCTGGTCATAAAACCATTTCCTCGGCAGGGCCTGGTTCATGTGCGATGCCCCGGCGTTCCACCAAGGGCCTCGACCATTGCCTGCCGATTTCCAAGCTCGGGGCGCGTCCAGGCCCAGCCCTTGAAGTTTCCGGCGACGAGTCGCTGAACGTTTCCATTGCCGCCAGATTAGGCCGCGTAAGCGGCGACGTATCCATTGATCCAGCGCTTCCAAGGGCCGTTTCACATCAACAAAGCTGAAGTAGTTGGCCCATCCACGCAGGACTGGCCCCAACTCTTCGATTATCCGTTGGGTGTTACGCCCCCTGCCACGCTTCAGGATCTCACGAACACGCTGCATCATGCGCTTCAGACTTGCCTTGGCCAGCGTCAACTTCGGCTGCTTGTGCCAAGTGAGACGGTAGCCCAGATAGCCGCGTTTCCATGGCCGGTCCACCGCACTTTTCGTGCGGTTGACCGTCAGCCGAAGTGAGCTCTCGAGATACTCACTCAAGCTTTCCATGACACGCTCGCCTGCCCGCCGACTGTTGACGTACACCTGAACGTCATCGGCGTAGCGGCAGAAGCGGTGGCCTCGGCGTTCCAGCTCCTTGTCCAGATCGTCCAGCAGGATGTTCGCCAGTAGCGGGCTGAGTGGTCCGCCTTGGGGTGTCCCCTGTCGCCTCGGCGTGGGCAAGCCATGTTGCAACATACCCGCTTCCAGATAGCGGCGGATCAGGCGCAGCACGCGCTTGTCATCAACGCGCCGCGCTACCCGTGCCATCAGCAGATCGTGGTTCACTCGGTCGAAGAAGGCTTTCAGGTCAAGGTCGACCACCCAGCGGTGGCCAGCGGTAACATGGGCCTTCATGGCCGATACGGCCTGCTTGGCGCTGTGTTTGGGGCGGTAACCGTAACTCGACGCGGAGAACCCCGGGTCGAAGACCGGCATGAGCACTTGTGACAGCGCTTGCTGGATCAGTCGGTCGGTGACCGTGGGTATTCCGAGCTGCCGCACTCCGCCTTTAGGCTTGGGGATCGTGGCTGCTCGAACTGGACTCGGGTGATACGCATCGGCCAACAGCCGCTCACGCAGCGTTGGCCAGTGCTGTTTTAGGTGGTCAGCCAGTTGATGCACCGTCATGCCATCGACACCCGGTGCACCTTTGTTGGCAGCCACCTTACGGTAAGCTCGCTCCATGTTCTCCGGGTCAACGACCCGCTCCATGAGCGAGGCTGACTCCGCTTTCGTCCACGATAACGACGCCGGGATCGTCTCGACGCCCACCGGCTGGGGCGCGGAGTTCTGCTCCTGCCCCTCTGGGTGAGTGACGGTATTAGCGTCATGGTCTGTCTTCATGATCGATCCTCGAGACGTTATCGCCTACTCGCGGTTCTTCATGTTCGGCCCTTGGTGCCGTAGTGAACCGGCACTTACTATGGCCTCGGCTGACGTCTGGTAACCCATCCCGTCGCCTCTCGACGCCGGTAGCACTGTGGCACATCACCAGACCTCCCAGGGTAAGACGCGCGACCTTCCCGCTTATGCCTGTCGGATCTACGTCATGGCGTTCCGTGCAAGTACCGGGCTTTGATGATTATGGCCATCTCACCCCGCCATGACGCCTAGTATCCGCTTCCTATTCGTCAGGCCAGCGTTTTGCCTTGGGCTTCCTTCAGATTCCCCCTCGCGAGGGACACCCTTGCCGTCGGCTAGCACTTCCCCTTGCCGGGCGTGCAGGGGACTTTCACCCC
>NZ_JBQSYY010000045.1:0-1761 GCF_052379785.1 Halomonas sp. 72
GTCAATTACCTCCGGCTGAAGCCGGAGGCTTGTAAAAGCAAGCCCGGTTGACCAGGGAAAGCGGTAGCCAACCCGCTACGTTGATAACAGGTCGCCAAGACTCACCGCCAAATGCTTCCTCAGTTTGGCGCTCTGAAAGGTCAGGATCATGCTGGCGCAGGGTAAAACGCCGAAGGTCTTGATCGCTGCCGATAGCCATATCGTTGGCAGGAGCCGGTTATCAACCTTCCCGAGGGGAGACGGGGCGAAAGCCCTGCGACACCAGGCCCGTAAGGGCATTGATTAGGAGGAAATCGCATGGCGGTTTTCGTATGGGATAAACACAAGCGGCCACTGATGCCGTGCAGCGAAAAGCGCGCCCGGTTGCTGTTGGCGCGTGGTCGTGCCGTGGTACATAAGCGCTATCCGTTCACGATCCGGCTGAAAGATCGGGTGGGTGGTGACACGCAACCGCTTCGCCTGGGCATCGACCCTGGCAGCAAAACGACCGGGCTGGCGTTGATGCGTGAAACGGACAGCACCGAATCAGACGGCCCGCAACGGCATGTATTGTGCTTATTTGACCTGGTGCATCGTGGCTATCAGATCAAGAAGTCACTGGAGCAGCGCCGTGGCTTTCGGCGGCGTCGCCGGTCAAAGAATCTGCGTTATCGCGCCCCGCGCTTCAACAATCGCACCAAGCCCAAAGGCTGGCTGGCCCCCAGCCTGCAACATCGAGTGGATACGGTCATGGCCTGGGTAGAACGACTCAGCAAGCTAGCCCCCGTCACGGCCATCAGCCAGGAGTTGGTGCGCTTTGATACCCAGAAGCTCGACAACCCGGAGATTAGCGGGGTCGAGTACCAGCAAGGTACTTTGCTGGGCTACGAGGTACGCGAGTACCTGCTGGCAAAATGGGGCCGTGAGTGTGCCTATTGTGGCACCGGCGACACACCGCTGGAGATTGAGCATGTGGTGCCGCGTTCACGCGGTGGTTCCAACCGGGTCAGCAACTTGACCCTTAGCTGCCACCCCTGCAATCAGGCTAAGGGTTCGCTGCCGTTGGCGGACTTTTTCTCCCGTGACAAGGGGCTGAGAAAACGCCTCAAGGCTAACGGCTTATCAGCGGACGCACGGCTGGAGCGGGTACAACGCCAGCTCAAGCAACCGCTGCGCGATGCCAGTGCGGTTAATGCCACGCGCTGGGCACTGTTTAATGCGCTTAAAACGACGGGACTGCCGGTGGCAGTCGCCAGCGGTGGTCGCACTAAATACAACCGTCAGCGACTCGGCATTCCTAAGACTCACGCCCTGGATGCGGCTTGTGTGGGCGCTTTCGGCTGGTTGCACGACTGGACAGCCTCGACGCTAACGATCAAATGCACCGGGCGCGGCAACTACCAGCGCACCCGCTTGACGAAATATGGTTTTCCGCGTGGCTATCTGATGCGCCAGAAGCAGGTGCGGGGCTTTCAAACCGGCGACATAGTGAAAGCCGTGGTGCCTAGCGGCAAAAAGGCCGGTACCTATACGGGCCGCGTCGCGGTGCGCAAAACCGGCAGTTTCAATATCCAGACCGACCAGGGTGCCGTGCAGGGCATTTCGCACAAACACTGCACCGTGATACAACGCGGTGATGGCTACGGCTATCACCTCACCCCGACTATTCACCAACTAAAAGGAGGAGCGGGACAGGCGGTGGCGTAACCGAGTCGCTCTGCGAGCGACGCGCTATCCCTCCCGGCACTAGAAGTACCGGGTATCCCGCGCAAAATCTGATGA
>NZ_JBQSYY010000046.1:0-1648 GCF_052379785.1 Halomonas sp. 72
CGGTCCAGCTGGCCGCGCATCGGCACGGCGTCGATGCTTAGCAGGTTCGGGTCGCTGTCTTTGGCAATCAGCGCGCCGTTCTCTGCCGGTGAAGCGATCTTGCCAGGATTAAGCTGGTTAAACGGGTCAAACGCGGCCTTGACCCGCTGCAGGCTGGGGTAAAGCTCGCCAAAAAATTTGGGTGCATACTCGGAGCGTACCCCTTTACCGTGCTCGCCCCACAACAATCCGCCGTATTTTTGGGTCAGGGCGGCCACTTCATCGGAGATGTCCCGAATCAGCGCTTCCTGGGCCGGGTCTTTCATGTCCAGCGCGGGGCGCACATGCAGCACGCCCGCATCAACATGCCCAAACATGCCGTAAGCGAGCCCACGCGCGTCCAGCGCGGCGCGGAACTCGCTAATAAAGTCGGCCAGATGTTCTGGTGGTACCGCGGTATCTTCAACAAACGGCAGTGGACGCTTCTCACCCTGCACATTGCCCAAAAGGCCCACCGAGCGTTTGCGCATGCCGTAAACCGCGCTGATCTGCTCACGGCCTTTGGCCAGGGTATAGCCCAATCGCGTGACCGTGGCATCCTGATTCAAGTGACGGGTAAAGGCGTCTACCTGCTCGGCCAGTGCTGCAGGGTCGTCGTCGCTAAACTCGACCAGGTTGATACCCCGAATCGGTGTGTCGCTCTCGGGGAAGAACTCGGCCACGCTGTCCCAGACAAAATCGGCCATGGCGAGCGTGAGCACCGTATCGTCGATGGTTTCGATCGACACAGGCCTGGCGCTGGCCATCAGCGTTTTGGCATCGCGCAGCGCATCCATAAAGCGGGTATAGCGCACATTAACCAGGGTGGCGTGTTGGGGGATGGGCAGTACGCTCAACACGGCTTCGTTCAGAAACCCCAGAGAGCCTTCCGAGCCACACAGCAGGCTGTTGAGATCAAGCGCATGCTGGTCGTTGCGCAGGTGAGCCAGGTCGTAACCGGTCAGGCAGCGGTTAAGCGGCGGAAAGGTCGCCTTAATCAGTTCGCGCTGCTGATCAAGAATGCTGGCCGCTGTGCGGTGCACCTGTCCGACAATACCGTCCTGCTGGCAGGCCTGCTGTTCCTCATCGGCACTGAGTGCCCGGCTATGCAGATGCTGGCCACCCAGCAGTACCGTGTCGAGTTCCAGCACGTGGTCACGGGTTTTTCCGTAAGCACAGCTACCCTGACCGCTGGCATCGGTCGAGATCATGCCGCCGATGGTCGCTCGATTGGAGGTCGAAAGTTCGGGGGCAAAAAACAGCCCGTAGGGCTTTAAGGCGGCATTCAACTGATCCTTCACCACCCCTGCTTGAACGCGTACCCGGCGGTTCTCGACATCAATGTCCAGCACCTGATTCATGTGCCTGGAGATATCCACCACGATGCCATCGGTAAGCGACTGACCGTTGGTGCCGGTGCCGCCGCCTCTTGGCGTTAACACTACCTCGCGGTAAGGCGCTTCAGCGGCCAGTTTGGCCAGGCATTCCAGGTCTTCTGCATGGCGGGGAAACACCGCCGCCTGGGGCAGACGCTGATAGATCGAGTTGTCGGTTGCCAGCACCGTACGGTGGGCATAGTCAGGGGCAATCTCACCATCGAAGCCGCGTGTTTTAAGGGCTTCCAGAAAGC
>NZ_JBQSYY010000047.1:0-1564 GCF_052379785.1 Halomonas sp. 72
AAGAATCACACTGATTTTAAACTGAAGAGTTTGATCATGGCTCAGATTGAACGCTGGCGGCAGGCTTAACACATGCAAGTCGAGCGGTAACAGGGGAAGCTTGCTTCCCGCTGACGAGCGGCGGACGGGTGAGTAATGCATAGGAATCTGCCCGATAGTGGGGGATAACCTGGGGAAACTCAGGCTAATACCGCATACGTCCTACGGGAGAAAGGGGGCTTTGGCTCCCGCTATTGGATGAGCCTATGTCGGATTAGCTGGTTGGTGAGGTAATGGCTCACCAAGGCAACGATCCGTAGCTGGTTTGAGAGGATGATCAGCCACATCGGGACTGAGACACGGCCCGAACTCCTACGGGAGGCAGCAGTGGGGAATATTGGACAATGGGCGCAAGCCTGATCCAGCCATGCCGCGTGTGTGAAGAAGGCCTTCGGGTTGTAAAGCACTTTCAGCGAGGAAGAACGCCTGTCGGTTAATACCCGGCAGGAAAGACATCACTCGCAGAAGAAGCACCGGCTAACTCCGTGCCAGCAGCCGCGGTAATACGGAGGGTGCAAGCGTTAATCGGAATTACTGGGCGTAAAGCGCGCGTAGGTGGCTTGATAAGCCGGTTGTGAAAGCCCCGGGCTCAACCTGGGAACGGCATCCGGAACTGTCAGGCTAGAGTGCAGGAGAGGAAGGTAGAATTCCCGGTGTAGCGGTGAAATGCGTAGAGATCGGGAGGAATACCAGTGGCGAAGGCGGCCTTCTGGACTGACACTGACACTGAGGTGCGAAAGCGTGGGTAGCAAACAGGATTAGATACCCTGGTAGTCCACGCCGTAAACGATGTCGACCAGCCGTTGGGTGCCTAGCGCACTTTGTGGCGAAGTTAACGCGATAAGTCGACCGCCTGGGGAGTACGGCCGCAAGGTTAAAACTCAAATGAATTGACGGGGGCCCGCACAAGCGGTGGAGCATGTGGTTTAATTCGATGCAACGCGAAGAACCTTACCTACCCTTGACATCTACAGAAGCCGGGAGAGATCCTGGTGTGCCTTCGGGAACTGTAAGACAGGTGCTGCATGGCTGTCGTCAGCTCGTGTTGTGAAATGTTGGGTTAAGTCCCGTAACGAGCGCAACCCTTGTCCTTATTTGCCAGCACGTAATGGTGGGAACTCTAAGGAGACTGCCGGTGACAAACCGGAGGAAGGTGGGGACGACGTCAAGTCATCATGGCCCTTACGGGTAGGGCTACACACGTGCTACAATGGCCGGTACAAAGGGTTGCCAACTCGCGAGAGTGCGCCAATCCCGAAAAGCCGGTCTCAGTCCGGATCGGAGTCTGCAACTCGACTCCGTGAAGTCGGAATCGCTAGTAATCGTGAATCAGAATGTCACGGTGAATACGTTCCCGGGCCTTGTACACACCGCCCGTCACACCATGGGAGTGGACTGCACCAGAAGTGGTTAGCCTAACGCAAGAGGGCGATCACCACGGTGTGGTTCATGACTGGGGTGAAGTCGTAACAAGGTAGCCGTAGGGGAACCTGCGGCTGGATCACCTCCTTAAACGATGCGTCAT
>NZ_JBQSYY010000048.1:0-1306 GCF_052379785.1 Halomonas sp. 72
TGAACCGCCCCGGCTTTACCGGAGACTCCATATCTTGAGAGGATGGAGTTATGAACTCACCAAAACGATATTCCCCAGAAGTCCGAGAGCGAGCTGTTCGATTAGTCCTTGAACAGCAAGGCGAATACCCGTCCAAGTGGGCGGCGATCTGCTCCATTGCCAGCAAGTTTGGCTGTACACCAGAGACCTTAAGAGCCTGGTGCAAACGCTCAGAACTCACGCAGGAAGATAGCTCGGCTAACCTGCCTGAAAATGAACGACTCAAGCAGCTAGAGCGTGAAAACGTCGAATTGAAGCGCGCTAATGAAATTCTCCGCAAGGCGGCTGCTTTTTTCGCCCAGGCGGAGCTCGACCGCAAACCCAATTGATGGTGTCATTTATCGACGAGCATCGTGCTCAGTTCGGGGTCGAGTCGATTTGTAGCCAGCTGCCAATCGCCCCATCGACGTATTACCACCACAAGGCACTTGAGACTGATCCTGAGCGGCGGGCAGATCGATATCGGCAGGATGCGTTTCTTACCGCTGAGATTCAGCGAGTGTGGGAAGAAAACTTCTGCGTCTACGGTGCTCGTAAGGTCTGGCGGCAACTCCGCCGTGAGGGCGTTAATGTTGCTCGTTGCACCGTAGAGCGACTCATGCGCCGCCTGGGAATTCGCGGCGTGGTGCGAGGCCAACGCCCCTTCACGACGATCAGTGATCCCGGCCAGAAACGAGCACCTGATTTAGTGAAACGTGACTTTACGGCCATGCGTCCTAATCAGCTTTGGGTGGCCGATTTCACGTATGTCGCTACCTGGTCTGGCTTCGTTTACGTTGCGTTCGTTATCGATGTTTATGCACGCTGTATCGTGGGTTGGCGTGTAGCAACGTCGATGAAAACGGGATTGGTACTGGACGCTCTGGAGCAAGCCCTGTGGGCACGAAAGCACAGGCAAGGGTTAATCCACCATAGTGATAGAGGAAGCCAATATCTCTCGATCCGCTACACAGAGCGTATGGCTGATGAGGGTATCGATGCCTCAGTCGGCACCACCGGTGACTCCTACGACAATGCGCTGGCCGAGACCATCATCGGCTTATTCAAAACGGAGGTGATTCACCATCGTGGACCATGGAAAGGGCGAGATGCCGTTGAGTATGCCACGCTGGGATGGGTTGACTGGTTTAACAATCGCCGACTGCTGGAACCCATAGGAAACGTTCCACCAGCAGAACGAGAAAGGACGTATTATCGTCATTTGGAGGAGTCGGGTGAAGCTGCCTGACTCAAACAAACCGGTCTCCGGAATAACCGGGGCGGTTCA
>NZ_JBQSYY010000049.1:0-1256 GCF_052379785.1 Halomonas sp. 72
TGATCCTGCCCAGTAACTGTGGACACCTCTAGAATGTAATGCGCTACGATGAGGTGAACCATGGCAAGATCGACGACATCGATGAAGAAAAAATCTTATACCCGTTACTCAGATGCCTACCGTCAAGAAGCGTTAGCACTCGCTGATCGCATAGGCGTTGCCGCAGCGGCTCGTGAACTGGGAATACACGCCAGTCAGCTCTATCAATGGCGCTCTAAAGCTCAGCTTCAGCAAGACACATCTGAACGGGAGCGGTCGTTAGCAGAAGAAAACGCCCGATTGAAGCGCCAATTAGCCGAGGCAAATGAAGAGCTGGCCATCACAAAAAAGGCCGCGGTGTACTTTGCGAAGAGCCTGAAGTGAAGTACGCCTTTATCCATCGTCATCGTCAGGCATTCAGCGTTCAACGCATGTGCCATGTTATGGGGGTCGCCCGAAGTGGCTACTACGCTTGGCAGCAGCGCGAAGGAGTCCCGTCTCCAAGACGCAGCGAGCAAGCCATTCTCGATCAGCGTGTAGCTGATGCTTTTCACCAGCGTAAAGGCCGCTCAGGCGCCCCGAGATTAACCCTGGACCTGCACGATGATGGAGTGCTAATCAACCGTAAGACGGTCGCCGCCAGCTTACAGCGTCAGGGCTTGCGCGCTAAAGCAGCCCGTAAGTTTAAGGCCACCACCAACTCTCGGCATTCGCTGCCGGTGGCTCCTAATCTACTAGCGCAAAACTTCACGGCCTCAACTCCCAATCAAAAGTGGGTGGGTGATATCACCTATCTGGCGACGAGCGAAGGCTGGCTTTACCTAGCAGTACTCATTGATCTTTACTCTCGTAAAGTGGTCGGTTGGGCAATGAGTGAGCACATGACGGCCGATCTTGTCTGTGACGCGCTACAGATGGCACTATGGAAACGCAAAATGCCCAAAGGCGTCATTGTCCACTCGGATCGAGGCAGTCAGTACTGTTCCACGCTTTACCGATCGCTGCTTACTCGGCATGAGCTTAAGTGCAGCATGAGCGCCAAAGGTAACTGTTATGATAATGCCTGTGCCGAAAGCTTCTTCCATAGCCTCAAGGTTGAAGCGATCCATGGAGAGCAATTTAAAACGCGAAGCGATATGAGACGTCAGGTGTTTGAATACATCGAACTCGACTACAACAAGCAACGGCGGCACAGTGCTATAGGGATGATCAGTCCTGAGGTCTTTGAATCTCGAATGATCGCTTAAACTAGTGTCCACTGTTGCTGGGTAAGATCA
>NZ_JBQSYY010000050.1:0-1104 GCF_052379785.1 Halomonas sp. 72
GTCCTGAATTCAACTAATAAGTGCAGCACCTGCGGTTTCTAGTGCTCCTGAATATTCTCCTAAAAACACCTGGGCTGGGGTTCGATATCCCAGCCGCTTTCTGGGTCTATCGTTCAGCTTGTGAACAACGCGTCGCAGCTCTGCATTAGTCACCTTCCGGAAGTCTGTACCTTTCGGAAAATACTGCCTGATCAGGCCGTTGGTGTTCTCGTTTGTCCCACGCTGGCCTGAACAGTAAGGATCACAGAAATACACGGAGGCGCTAACCGCTTTTGCGACCGTCTCGTGGTCTGCAAACTCCGAGCCATTGTCTAGCGTGATCGTCTTCACCGCGCCCCGACGAGGCTTAAGTAAACGGACCATGGCTCTCTGCGTTAGTTCTGCCGTTACCTTTGGCAGACGTGCCGCCAACAAGTAGCCACTTCGTCGCTCTACCAACGTCACTATCCCCGCTTGCTTGTGCCCATAAAGCACCGTGTCGCCTTCCCAGTGACCGATGGTGAGGCGTTTTTCGATAGCAGGTGGCCGATGCTCTATCCCCACACGCTTAGGAATCTTGCCTAGTCCTGCACTTTTGGCATGGGCACGATGTTTACTGCGACGCTTGGGCTGGCGGAGGTGTCGCCACAAATCGCCACCCTTGGCCTTATCGTCCCAGATCAGCGAATAGACCCATTGATGACTAACTCCTATCCCCGTCAACGGCGCCATAAAACCGCTAATCTGCTCTGGACTCCACTCTTCTCTAAGCCTGTCAGCTACGGCATTGATCAGGCTAGGGAGTTGCTTTGTCCACTTCCAGGCGGAGCGGCGTCTCTGATCGCTGTAACGCTGCGCTTGTGCGGGTTCATATCCCTTGGCACCCGAATTACGTCTCAGCTCACGGCTCACGGTACTGCTGTGAATGCCAAGCTGTTGAGCAATCTGACGTTGGCTCAATCCTACATCCCTATGGGCAAAAATTTGATATCGTTGTGCCTGGGTCAGTTGTCGGTATCCCATACTCTGCTTCACTTTGGTCGGTAAGGCGGAGAGGGTACCGCTGCTGGCCCTCCTGCCTCTACCGTATGATCCAAAGTGCTGCAGTTATTCTATGAATTCAGG
>NZ_JBQSYY010000051.1:0-1061 GCF_052379785.1 Halomonas sp. 72
AAGCGACTCGCACGATCGCCAGCGGCTGGGTGGCTAGAAAAGAAGCTACTATTATTACCATATTTGGCTTCAAGTTTGCGCAGCGCAGTGATTGAGGCCTCAGCATCCATATTATGCTCCTGTAGAAGCTCAATGGCATAGTCATCAGCTTCATTTTCCTGACGCTGAGAGAACTGGGCATTAATAAGCTTTTCTCCTAAATCGCCAAGTTCAGAAGTAGATAGGACGGCGGCGGTGCTGCTGCCGCTTGAAGCCGCAGCTTCACGTGCCGCAGACGCAGCGTAAGCGACCTGGAAAGCCCGCTTGGAGTGTCCTAAAGCGACATGGCCTATTTCATGAGCAATAACGTAACGCACCTCATCGTCGGTCATTTCGTCCATTAACCCACTGTATAACCGGATGGAACCATTGGGCACTGCAAACGCATTAATTTCGGAGACCTGATAAACGTTAAAATCGAGCGTATGGCCTTCAACAACTTCCCAGCCTTGAGTCAGATTTTGCAAACGCTCGGCATACGGGCTGTTAGTGGCAACAAGCTGGTTTTCATTATCAAGTTGGGCAATGGTTTGATCACCCATTTGCTGTATTTGCTGGTCTGACATCATGGCGGCGCCCGCCATATTGGTGCCCGCTGATACAAGACCGCCAAAATCAGCGCCTGATTGGCAGCCGCTAATAGCAAATGTTGCCGCTAAACTTAAAGCACAAAATGTTTTACGCCCTAGCCTGGATTTCTCATAGTACCTCAGCCAGTACCGCACTCAGGCTGTAACACCGCTAAACACCTACTGGCTCGACTTACATCGGCTATTTTTTAACCACTTTCCGTCCTTCAGACACACTTCCCCCTTTCCCCCATTGCGTCGGGCCGGGGGCGCCCGAGCAGTCAGTTCGGCACCAACCGCCTGACCAGATCGGATAGCGCCGTTTTATAGGGGTAGCTGTCACTCATCAACACCCGGATGCGGCGCGTATTGCGGAGGATGACCGCGCCTACTTTGATGAGCTTGAGCCTCAGGTTGCTTGGACTCATGCGCGCGAAGGGCGTGTGCTTCAGG
>NZ_JBQSYY010000052.1:0-1008 GCF_052379785.1 Halomonas sp. 72
GGTAGTGTTCAGAATTCTGTGTCACTTCTACCCTAAGAGGAAAGAGGTGATGTATGACACAAGCAACATTTGACATGGACGCGGCGCTGAAAGCCCTGCGAGAAGGGAAAGATCTCACCGGCAAGGAGGGCATTCTGACGCCGCTCATCAAGCAGTTGACCGAGGCTGCCATGCAGGCGGAGCTCGACGCGCATCTCGACAATCAAGAGACGCCCAACCGCAAAAACGGGGGCTCTCCCAAGACCATGAAAAGCCCTGCAGGCCGCTTTGAGCTAACCACACCGCGCGATCGCAATGGCACCTTTGAACCGCAAATCGTCAAGAAGCACCAGACTCAGTTAACCGACGAACTGGAACGCAAAGTCATTGCGCTATACGCTCTGGGCAATAGCTATCAGGACATTCGCACGCATATTGCCGACCTGTATGGCATCTCGCTTTCCAACGGCACCCTCAATGCCGTCACCGATAAGCTGATACCGGAGCTTCAGGCCTGGCGCGAGCGTGACCTGGAGGCCATCTATCCCATTGTCTGGCTTGATGCGATCCACTACAAGATCCGGGAACATGGCCGCTATACCAGCAAGGCCGTCTATACCATTCTGGGGCTGAACATCGAGGGCAAGAAGGAGCTTCTCGGCCTGTATCTCTCCGACCAGGAAGGCGCTCACCACTGGCTAAGTGTGCTCACCGACCTCTATAACCGTGGTGTCCAGGACATTCTCATTGCCTGTGTTGACGGCCTGAAAGGCTTCCCTGAAGCGATTGAAAGCCTCTATCCCAACACCGAGATCCAACACTGCATCATCCACCAGATACGGAACTCGCTGAAGTACGTCGCCTCGAAAAATCAAAAGGCCTTCATGGCCGACTTGAAGGCGGTCTACAAGGCGGCTACGCTCAATGCCGCCGAGCTGGCATTGGACGAGTTGGAAGCCAAATGGGGCGACAAATACCCGCTTGTCATCGCTTCCTGGCGCAATAAGTGGCCCACACTATCGGCCTACT
>NZ_JBQSYY010000053.1:0-964 GCF_052379785.1 Halomonas sp. 72
TAAGTCCGTAACCGCTCGAACAGCGTATAAGCGAAGCCCGACAAGATCAGCCGCCACTGATTGGCCCACCAGTGCGTGCTGGAGGTCCGGTCAGCAAACAGGCTCAGTTGTTGATCCTTGATCCGGTTCTCCATGTCACCCCGGGCACAGTACTGCTCGTAGTAAAGCTTGAAGCCATCATCGTAACGGGAACTGATGATAAACCGGGGATTAGAGCCTAACTCGCCTTCTTCCAGGCGGGCCACCACCCAGCGTGAGTATTTCCAGGAGTGGGCTTGATACTGGAAGCGAAACGTCTCTGCCACTTTCCCTCCCACCTGCCATTGGGTCTTGCGCACCAGCATCATGGGCACATCCACTTCCTTGAGCAGCCGGCTGTTCTTGGCGATTCCCACGATGTAGTCGACGTGATGCCGATCACACCAGTTCAGCATCCGGGGACGACAAAAGTGGCTATCACCTCGTAACACGATGCGCGTATCGGGCCAGTATTGACGGATAAAGCGTACCAGTAAGGCGAGGATCGCCCAGCTATGGCGGCTGTCGCTGCGGTCACTGGTGCGCAGATAGCTCACCAGTAAGTGGCGCCCACAGAAGACATACAGTGGGAAGTAGCAGTGGTGATCGTAATAACGGTTAAAGAACTTGCCGGGTTGCTCGCCATGCACGGGGATGTCGGTGCCATCAAAGTCCAGCACGATCTCCTTTGGTGGTTCGTCATGCTGTTCAATGAAGTGATGCCACAGCAACTCATGGGCCTTCACTATTGCTTGCCGATCGGCGTTCTGCTCCACCCGGCACAGCGTCGACTTGCCTGCCAGCGTATCCTCTTCACCGAGCGCTGTCTGAAGGGCCTGATCATAGCGCAGGGCCTCATGGTCGTTGAAATCTTCATAGCCAGCGGCGACACCGAACACCCGCTGACGAACCAACGTGTCGAGCTTATGACGAACCTGTTCCGGTG
>NZ_JBQSYY010000054.1:0-921 GCF_052379785.1 Halomonas sp. 72
GCCAAGGCCAACCAGATCCGTGGTCTGGTCGGGGAGTATGGCTTGATTGCTCCCACGGGTATCCAGCAATTGCGGCGGGCGCTACCACTTTGGCTGGAAGATGCCTCTAACGGGCTCAGTGACCACTTTCGTCGCTTGCTGGCAGAGTTGGCGAACGACTTACGCTACCTTGATGATCGTGTAGAACAGTTAACCACGGCCATTGAAAAACATGCCAACACCGACCCCGTTGCCAGGCGTCTGATGACGCTGCGCGGCATTGGTCCCATTACCGCCAGCGCTCTGGCCGGTGTGCTGGGTGACGGCACTATCTATCAACGTGGACGCGACTTTGCTGCGTCATTGGGGCTTACCCCGCGTCAGCACAGCACGGGCGGACGAGAGCGCCTGCTGGGGATCAGCAAGCGAGGCAACGGGTACCTGCGCAAGCTGCTGGTGCATGGCGCACGATCCGTTCTCCGTTATGCGGTGACGCAGGAAGACGGTCTGAGTCAATGGATCAAACGGCTTGCCATGCGAAAGCATCGCAACGTCGCGATTGTGGCGCTCGCCAACAAGACGGCTCGCATGGCGTGGGCCATCACGCGTCACCAGGTGCCGTATGATCCCGAACTGGCGGCGGCCACTTAGCCACATGAAAGCATCATGAATATTTAATCTTTAACCCGGTGTTCCCACCACCCCGATTGCAACACCACAAGAGAGATGGCGAACAGGTCGAACCGACGTCGGGCCATACCGTGTAGCGCGTAGAGCATCAAAGCTCGTTTACGCTGAGGGTACCCGACGTGCGAATAGCCCATTAAGGTCCGATGTCCGTGTGTCAGGCATCCTTAACGAGACCGAATATACGCTCGCAGTCGACATAGCCGCCATGACCTTTTGTGCTTGCAAGCGAGGAGGAGTCCATATACGCGCTAC
>NZ_JBQSYY010000055.1:0-865 GCF_052379785.1 Halomonas sp. 72
TAGGTTTTGTACGAAAAGTGATATCTGCTAAGTTTTCCCATGCAATAGAAGCATAGGGGGAAATGAATTATGGTTGGCCGGTACGAGATATCCAATGAGAACTGGGCGCAGATTACAGATATTGTGTCGCCAACTCAGGTGATGGGCAGGCCCCGGCGGGATGACCGGCAGGTCCTCAATGGTATTTTCTGGGTGCTCTGTTCTGGTGCCAAATGGCGAGATCTACCCGAGCGGTATGGTCCCTGGTCAACTGCCTATGAGCGCTTTCGAAAATGGCGGGATGATGGCACGTTTGAAGCTATCCTTTCTCGCTTACAGCTCAGGCTGCGTGAAGATGGACTGATGGATCTGGATACGTGGATGATTGATTCGACCTCGATACGTGCCACCCGCGCTGCCGCAGGAGGCGGCAAAAAGGGGGCTCAGAAGAACCGGTAGATCACGCATTGGGGCGTAGTCGTGGTGGTTTAACGACAAAAATCCACCTGGTATGTGATTCCCATGGTTGGCCGCTGGCATTTACCCTGTCTCCAGGACAGCAGGCTGATTCTCGACATTTCATCTCGACGCTGGAGAGTGTTTATCTACCAGGCCGTGTTGGAAGGCCTCGCAAACGTAGCCGCTACGTGGTCGCTGATAAAGGATATGACAGTGATGAACTGCGCCGTTACTGTGACAGGCACGGTATAAAACCCGTTATTGCGCAACGTCAAATGCATCGCAAGACACGCCCTGGTTTGCCGAGGCGTTTTGATCAGCACAGATACCGCCAGAGAAACGCGGTAGAACGCTGCTTTGGATGGCTTAAAGAGTTACGTCGATTTGCAACGCGCTACGAAAAATTAGCGAGCAGTTTCAGAGCGAT
>NZ_JBQSYY010000056.1:0-856 GCF_052379785.1 Halomonas sp. 72
CTAGGGCGTGTCCTCATTTCATTTTCAACCAAATGAAGGTGCACGCCAGGTAAACCATGGATTTGAAATTTCGTGCCAGCTTCTCAAAGCGAGTGGCAATGCTGCGAAAGTGCTTCAGCCGAGCAAAGAGGTTTTCTACCAAATGGCGATGCCTGTAGAGAAAGGCATCAAACTCCGGATTTGGCGTCCTGTTGTTTGATCTTTTGGGGATGATCGGGTTGATGCCCCCTGCCCTGGCATGGTCACGGATGCCCTCTGAATCATAGCCCTTGTCAGCAATGAAGTGGTCGGCTTGATCGACCTTCTTTATGAGGTGCTCTGCAACCGTGGCGTCGTGGACGTTACCCCCAGTGACTTCAAAATCGACCGGATTTCCATGCGCATCGGCGAGCATATGAAGTTTGGTGGTAGCTCCTCCTCGTGATTTTCCAATGGCCCGCTCTTCTCCATGCCGAGCTCCACTCGCATGCTGGTGAGCGCGGAGGTAACTTCCGTCGGCGAATACCCACTCCGTATCAATTTCGCCTCGTAGCTCAAAAAAAATTGCTCCCACAGTCCTTTGGTGGCCCAGCGGTTGAAGCGATTATAGGCCGTTTTCCAGGGGCAAAACTCACTTGGAACATCGCGCCAGGGAGCGCCGGTTCGGAGTTTCCAGAGTATTGCTTCCATCACATTTCGATCATTGGGCCAGCGGTGGCAACCCTTTGCTTTCATGGTGACTTGAAGCTGTTCCCAAATGTCATCGGTCAAAACATATCGTGTCATGGCTGTACTCCCCCTCTGTTAAGAAGAGTCGCACAACCCCACAGAAAATCAATGAGGGACAGCCTTTCTTTCAAAATGAGGACACGCCCTA
>NZ_JBQSYY010000057.1:0-782 GCF_052379785.1 Halomonas sp. 72
CGCCGGGTCGCCGGGCGCTTCCATTGCCGCCAGATCAGACCGCGCAAGCGCCGTCGTATCCATTGATCCAGCGCTTCCAAGGGGCGTTTCACATCAACAAGGCTGAAGTAATGGGCCCATCCTCGCAGGACTGGCCTCAACCCTTCGATTGTCCGCTGGATGTTGCGCCCCCTGCCACGTTTCAGGATCTCACGGACACGCTGCATCATGCGCGTCAGGCTGGCCTTGGCTAGCGTCAGTTTCGACTGCTTGTGCCGAGTGAGGCTGTAGCCCAGGTAGCCGCGTCGCCATGGCCGGTCCACCGCACTTTTACGGCGATTGACCGTCAGCCGAAGTGAGCTCTCGAGATACTCACTCAAGCTGCCCATGACCCGCTCGCCTGCTCGCCAGCTTTTGACATACACCTGCACGTCATCGGCGTAGCGGCAGAAGCGGTGGCCTCGGCGTTCCAGCTCCTTGTCCATGTCGTCCAGCAGGATGTTCGCCAGTAGCGGGCTGAGGGGTCCGCCCTGGGGGATTCCCTGCCGCCTCGGCGTGGGCAAGCCATGCTGGAACATACCCGCCTCCAGATAACGACGGATCAGACGCCGCACGCGCTTGTCGTCAACGTGCCGTGCGACCCGTGCCATCAGCAGATCGTGGTTCACTCGGTCGAAGAAAGCCTCCAGGTCAAGGTCGACCACCCAGCGGTGGCCGGCGGTGACGTGGGCCTTCATGGCCGATACGGCCTGCCTGGCACTGCGCTTGGGGCGGTAGCCGTAACTCGACTCGGAGAAGGTCGG
>NZ_JBQSYY010000058.1:0-690 GCF_052379785.1 Halomonas sp. 72
AGCCTTTGCCATGCCACCGATAAGCGAGGCCAGGATATATGTAATGTATTTATGCCTGGCGATATCATCGGTGTTCGAGAAAGCTTTTTTGACAACCACGATATTACTATACTAGCGCTTACTAACTGTAAGTTTGAAAAAGTATCGGTCGAAGATATACATAAACTTTTTAAAACCGATATGGACGTTAGAAAAGCGGTAATGTCCTATATCATGGTCAATGACAATATTACGATTGAACGATTAAGAAGCTGTACGCACCACCGTTCTGAAGAGCGTGTTGCCCACTTTTTATTAGAAATTTATACACGGTTCTGCTTTAAAGGGTTGTTGAAGACCAATATTTACGCATTTCCTATTACCCAGGATGTGGTAGGCGAGCTATTAGGCATTACTAGTGTCCATGTTAGCCGCTGCATGACCGCGCTGGAGCAAAAGAAGTTTATACGTAAAACGAGGAGTAGTATTAAGCTCCTTAAGCCGGAGGAAATGGCGGCAGCAACAGGTTTTGATAGTGAGTTTATTTATGGTCATGTTCTTATAGAGTAACGCTATATCCGTATTTGAGTAGCTATATGTTACGGGTTTTTAATGAAAGAGTTACGATAAATGATCAGTGAATCGTATTCTCTTTTGGTTGGTTTTGTTAAACTGTTGGCGTAGTTTGTTTTTTGTTTGAATGTTGGTCGT
>NZ_JBQSYY010000059.1:0-594 GCF_052379785.1 Halomonas sp. 72
CTATGAATCCTGAAGATTGCTGACAGTCTTCCAGACATATACTGCACAAATAATTACCATTATATAAATCAAAATTACTGAATAAGTTGTTTTTTCAAATAACAGCTCGCCATCTACCGCTCCTCCAATTAGAAATATGAAAAAAACATCGCTGAGTAGGATAGCAAAGTTATATTTTTACCTAGTCTCCTTGCATTTTCTTTTAGCAATTTAGCTATCAAAAAAACCATGAAAGATATAATTGACAATATAACGTCTATCATCTCTGGTACTCCTTGTTACTTTCCATATAATTATTAATTCCACTAAAAATGCCCATGCCCGCAGAGCCAGCTTCAATAGTTAGACCCGTTGTAGTTGCGCTTTGATAAGCTGGAATGAAGTCTTCAGGTAATCTTCGAAATAGCTGAAAAGTTCCAGGTTTCTGTATCGGCCTTAGAAGCCCGCCAATAGAAGTACCTAAATTCGCCCCATCTATGGCTAGATTTCCCCATTGTTCGCCCAACTGCTTGACGGCTGCTTCGCGTGCAAAACCTCTCCCATTTTCAGAGAAACCTTCTTGAATATTACTAACGCCAAGACCTGCAATAGGCG
>NZ_JBQSYY010000060.1:0-451 GCF_052379785.1 Halomonas sp. 72
CGTTAATGTCAGCATGATATACATTGTTAAAGAGCAACTGTTCAATGAACAGTGATAAAGCGACGTCTAAAAACGTGCGACTTATCAATGGTCACAAAACAAACAAACGGTCAGGATAATGGTGGAGCCAAGCGGGATCGAACCGCTGACCTCCTGCGTGCAAGGCAGGCGCTCTCCCAGCTGAGCTATGGCCCCATTTTAGACACTTACCTCTCGGAATTTTATTCATCACAAGGCATTTTATGGCGAAGCATAGCCTGCTATGCGAGTCATAAAATAACGCAGAGATGGATAAAATTTGGTGGGTCTGGGCAGACTTGAACTGCCGACCTCACCCTTATCAGGGGTGCGCTCTAACCAACTGAGCTACAGACCCAAGAGGGGGATCGTGCTTAAACCGTTTGCTCTATGATCTGATCAGGTAATTCATTGTGGACGTTTACCGCGAGGA
>NZ_JBQSYY010000061.1:0-438 GCF_052379785.1 Halomonas sp. 72
CCATGTTCTCCGGGTCAACGACCCGTTCCATGAGCGTGGTTGGCTCCGCTTTCGTCCACGATAGCGACGCCGGGATCGTCTCGACGCTCACCGGCCGGGGCGCGGAGTTCTGCTCCTGCCCCTCTGGGTGAGTGACGGTATTAGCGTCGGTTTCTGTCTTCATGATCGATCCTCGAGACGTTATCGCCTACTCGCGGTTCTTCATGTTCGGCCCTTGGTGCCGTGGTGAACCGGCACTTACTATGGCCTCGGCTGACGTCTGGTAACCCATCCCGTCGCCTCTCGACGCCGGTAGCACTGTGGCAGACCACCAGACCTCCCAGGGTAAGACGCGCGACCTTCCCGCTTATGCCTGTCGGATTTACATCATGGCGTTCCGTACAAGTATTGGGCTTTAGTGATCATTGCCACCTCACCCCGCCATGACGCCTCGTATCC
>NZ_JBQSYY010000062.1:0-349 GCF_052379785.1 Halomonas sp. 72
TGTTGACCGACATGAGCAACCTCAGTGGCGAGGCAAATACACCCGTGCCAAGTGGCTCGATGCGGTTTGTCGCCGTGTTCCCCAGGGCGCGATCATTGGCATGGAAGCATGTGCCACAGCGCATTACTGGGCACGTCAGCTCCAGGCGCGTGGCTACCAGGTCAAACTGGTGGCTGCCCAGTTCGTAAAACCGTACGTCAAGACGAATAAAAATGACCGGGCCGATGCTGAAGCGATTTGTGAAGCCCTCGGCCGACCCACGATGCGCTTCGTGGCGATAAAATCGGTTGAGCAACAGGATGCTCAGGCTACCCACCGAATCCGGGAAGAACTCATCAGTCAGCGGACG
>NZ_JBQSYY010000063.1:0-349 GCF_052379785.1 Halomonas sp. 72
CGTTGACCGACATGAGCAACCTCAGTGGCGAGGCAAATACACCCGTGCCAAGTGGCTCGATGCGGTTTGTCGCCGTGTTCCCCAGGGCGCGATCATTGGCATGGAAGCATGCGCCACAGCGCATTACTGGGCACGTCAGCTCCAGGCACGTGGCTACCAGGTCAAGCTGGTGGCTGCCCAGTTCGTAAAACCGTACGTCAAGACGAATAAAAATGACCGGGCCGATGCTGAAGCGATTTGTGAAGCCCTCGGCCGACCCACGATGCGCTTCGTGGCGGTAAAATCGGTTGAGCAACAGGATGCTCAGGCTACCCATCGAATCCGGGAAGAACTCATCAGTCAGCGGACC
>NZ_JBQSYY010000064.1:0-337 GCF_052379785.1 Halomonas sp. 72
TCTGAAGCACACGCCCTTCGCGCGCATGAGTCCGAGCAACCTGAGGCTCAAGCTCATCAAAGTAGGCGCGGTCATCATCCGCAATACGCGTCGAATCCGAGTACTCATGAGTGACAGCTACCCCTATAAAACGGCGCTATCCGATCTCGTCAGGCGGTTGGTTCCTAACTGACTGCTCGGGCGCCCCCGGCCCGAAGCAATGGGGGAAAGGGGGAAGTGTGTCTGAACGCCGGAAAGTGGTTAAAAAGTAGCCGATGTAAGTCGAGCCAGTAGGTGTTTAGCGGTGTTACAGCCTGAGTGCGGTACTGGCTGAGGTACTATGAGAAATCCAGGCTAG
>NZ_JBQSYY010000065.1:0-295 GCF_052379785.1 Halomonas sp. 72
CTTGAAGAATTCGAAAATTCTTCTTGTGCGCTTGCCTTGATATTTGGTGACTTGTCACCCTCATCGGCAAACGCCCACATGAATTACCTGATCAAATTGTTAAAGAGCTGTTTCGCTTGAGACTACAAACATTCGACTCGATGACCGGAGCCGCTTGCCTCAGCGAGGAAGGCGTATTCTACGCATTTCCTGATGTTTGTCAACCGCTGTTTTCAGCGGGTGAAGCAAGCGACTTAAACCTCGCTAACTTCCTGACAAACCGAAGGTTTTCACCTTCTTCACCGCTGGTAACGCT
>NZ_JBQSYY010000066.1:0-284 GCF_052379785.1 Halomonas sp. 72
GAGGGTGTTCAAAACTTTGTGTCAGTTTGGTCATTATAGGTCGATATGACCGTCCAGGCGTTTTGGGAAATGTATCGCCATTTGCGACAGCGTCAGGTTCCAATTTTGCACAGGGTGAGTCCAGCGTTCAGAGGCCTTGAGAATACCCGCATACAGCAGTTTCAACAGGCTATTTTCGTTGGCAAACCCACCCTTGGTCTTGGTGAGTTTTCGGAACTGCCGGTGCACGGCTTCAACGGCGTTAGTCGTGTAGACAGCTTTACGCACATAGTCGGGGTACTTGA
>NZ_JBQSYY010000067.1:0-265 GCF_052379785.1 Halomonas sp. 72
CGCGGGGATCATGAAGCACGGCGGCCAAGCGGCGTGTCAGGCGATGCTGTTTATCGACTTCACGAAGCAGGAGTAATCCGGCGTCCGACGTAATGTGGCCCCCGGAGAAGTCGGCTTCAATTTGGCGGCGTGAGAGTGGCGAGAAGGTCAGCTTTTCAGGTACCATTTTGGAAGCGGCTGTTGGTGCTTGATGGATTGGTTAGGTTCTTGAAATCATAGCACTTTCAGCCGCTTTCTTTTATACCCTGTGAGAAATCCGGGCTAG
>NZ_JBQSYY010000068.1:0-263 GCF_052379785.1 Halomonas sp. 72
AGCGTTACCAGCGGTGAAGAAGGTGAAAACCTTCGGTTTGTCAGGAAGTTAGCGAGGTTTAGGTCGCTTTCTTCACCCGCTGAAAACAGCGGTTGACAAACATCAGGAAATGCGTAGAATACGCCTTCCTCGCTGAGGTAAGCGGCTCCGGTCATCGAGTCGAATGTTGGTAGCCTCAAGCGAAACAGCTCTTTAACAATTTGATCAGGTAATTCATGTGGGCGTTTGCCGATGAGGGTGACAAGTCACCAAATATCAAGGCA
>NZ_JBQSYY010000069.1:0-260 GCF_052379785.1 Halomonas sp. 72
GTCGAAGATCGGCATGAGCGCTTGCGACAGTGCTTGCTGGATGAGCCGGTCGGTGACCGTGGGGATGCCGAGTTGCCGCTCTCCCCCTTTAGGTTTGGGGATAGTGGCGGCTCGGATCTGGCTGGGGTGATACTCATCGGCCAATAGCCGCTCGCGCAGCGTTGGCCAGTACTGCTTCAGGTGGTCAGCCAGTTGATGCACCGTCATGCCATCGACACCCGGTGCGCCTTTGTTGGTGACCACCCGACGGTAAGCTCGCG
>NZ_JBQSYY010000070.1:0-260 GCF_052379785.1 Halomonas sp. 72
ATCGAAGATCGGCGTCAGCACCTGCGACAGTGCTTGCTGGATGAGCCGGTCGGTGACCGTGGGGATGCCGAGTTGCCGCTCTCCCCCTTTAGGTTTGGGGATAGTGGCGGCTCGGATCTGGCTGGGGTGATACTCATCGGCCAACAGTCGCTCGCGCAGCGTTGACCAGTACTTCCTTAGATGGTCAGCTAACTGATGCACCGTCATGCCATCGACACCCGGTGCGCCTTTGTTGGCCACCACCTTACGGTAAGCTCGCT